>JBGPEQ010000161.1:0-7991 GCA_041482855.1 Dongiaceae bacterium
GCTTCCTTCACGTCGTCGAGCTTGAACGGCTTGATGATGGCTTCGATCTTCTTCATGTCCCTCGGTTTCCCTTGCGGCGAGCGGCAGCCGGCCGCGGGCGCCGGCCCGCGTTGCGGTCACGCTCCATAAAGCAAACCTTATGCCAGTCAAGCGCCCGCGGCTAACGCTCTGAATCCATTATGCTATTGTCGCAGGTCGTGGATGAGCCGGGATGGCCCTTCCAGCGGCTGCACAAAAATAAGGCAGCCTGCCCGCGAATCGGGCAGCAGCCGGGCCGGAAGCGGGCAGGCGGCGGCCGACGCGCCCTACATCTCCACGCGCACGCCGGCGGTCACGGTCTGCGTCTCCTCCAGAGAGTTGGCCAATTCCGCCTGGAAGCTGAGGAAGGGCGAGATGCCGTCGGGCAGCACGATCACGATGCCGGCGCCGACATTGAAATGATTGAGGTCGGGGTCGTCGGTGATGAAACTGAAGGACCCGGGACCGCCGGGGGCCGACGTGGCGCTATACGTGTTGTGGCCGGTCAGGAACTCGCGGACGTACTCGCCGTTGATTTGCGGCACGATCACTCCGAAGTCGGTGCTGAAGGCATAGGAGGCCTGGAAGCCGACCGTGCCCGTCAAGGAATCGTCGACCTGGTCGGAATAGGTGAACAGCGTGCCCGTGCCGGTCTCCGTAAAGCCGTTGAGGTCGGAGCGCTTGTAGTGAAGCCCCGCGCGCGGCCCGACCGTGAAGGCCCCGAAGCTGAAGTCATAGCCCCCGCTGAGATCGGCGCTGAATTCGAATCCGTTGGTGTCGCCTTTGACGGCGTTGTTGGCGCCGCCGCCCGGGTCGTCATGCCGGGTGCCATATTGCTTGGCGCCGAACCCGAGGGATGCATCGATGAACGACTGATCGCTCGGGGAGTAAGAGCCGAAGAATATCCAGGTGAAAGTGTCGCTGTCGAAATCGCCGTAGTTGGCGTCGAAATCGCCATTGGTGTGGTCATAGTCGAAGGCGCCCCCGATCACCGCGTTCGTGCCCAGGCGATAGTCGACGCCGATGGTCGGTCCGAAGGTGTTGGAGTCGGAGCCCAGCTCCGCGCCCGTGGCGGCCTTGTCCTTGTGCTCGTACGCGCCCGATACGAAGAAGCTGAGGCCCGCGTAGGACACGGTGTCGGCCGCGGCGGCGCCGACAGGGTTGCAATTCGGATCGTTGCTGTCCTTGCAGCGCAACTGCTGCAGATGCTCCTCGATCCGCTGCTGATCGGTGCCCGCGATATTCTGCGAAGGCGAGGTGATCGGCCCCGCGCAGGCGCTCAGACCGGTCACTCCGCAAAAAGTCGGCGGACCCCCGGCCTGGGCCGCGGGCGACAGGGCCAAGAATGCGATCACCCCGAGAGCGAGAGCAGCTGCCGCCGACAGCAGGGACGGCAAAGACGGCGGCCGGCGAAACTCCCCGTCGGCATGGCGCGCGACGACGCTATGGCACTGTTGCATGGCTTCCCCCTATCCCAAATCCGACTGCGACAAGGTCAGTCGATTCATGCCTTTATAGCGCATCCCACTGCTGCCGTAGCAATTCAATTTCGACCTCGGTCAATCCGGCGGCTGCGGCATGTTGCGGCTGCGGCCCCGCTAGGGAGCGCTCCCCGACAGATAGCGGCCCGCGGCGGTGCCGGCCTTGAGGCCGAGCGCGGCGATGGTGAGGGAGGGCGCCTCGCCGCCTCCGGAACTCGGAAAGACGCTGGCATCGCAGATGAAGAGGTTGCGCCAGCGATGGCTGCGGCCGTCCGCATCGACGACCGAGGTCGCGGGATCGCGCCCCATGCGGCAGGTGCCGAACACATGGGTCGAGTTGAAGACATCGTAGGAGCCGAACTCCTCGAAGATCTCGGTGACGCCGGCGGCCCGCAAAATCGCCCGCGCCTGCTCGGCCATGAAGGTCAGGCGCCGCAGCTCCATCTCCGGGAGAAAGCTGTGGATGCGCGCATAGGGCAGTCCGCGCTGATCCGTGCGTGCGGGATCGAGGTCGATGAAGGTGCGCTCGTTGGGCAGGAATTCGCCGATCGCCCCGATGGTCAGGGCGCGGCCGAAGGCGGCGCGCAGCTGCGAGCGATGGGCGCGGCCCCAGCCGGCCACCGCCCGGGTGGCATAGGCGATCGGTCCGACCAGGTCGGCCTGGCCGGCGCCGGCGGTAAAGCGGCAGCCGCCGATCACGCCGGCGACGGCGTCGGGCGCGTTGAAGTCCCAGCAGGTGGCGTCGGCCGGCACGCCGCGGTGGCTGCCGAGGGGCTGGGGATGGAGACCGCTCGCGGTCCAGAACAGGGTCTCCATGAAGTTGCGGCCGACCTCACCGGACTCGTTGGCGAGCCCGTGCGGCGCATCGCCGTTGCTCGAGGCCAGCAGCAGCCGTGGCGTGTTCACGGCCCCGCAGGCGACCACATAGGCGCGTCCCCTGAACGCCCGCCATGCGCCCGTGCCGTCGACGCAATGGACCGCCGCCACCCGGTCGTCCTTGCCGGGCTCGACGAACACCGCCTGCCAGTCCGTGTGCACGCTGCAGCGCCCGGTCGCCAGCGCCGGCGCCACAAAGGTGATGTCGGCGCTGCCCTTGTCCGCGCGCGGGCAGCCGCGCATGCAATTCGCACAGTAGTTGCAGTTCGGCCGTTCATGATACGGCGCGGACAGGATGGCCAGCGAGTTCGCCCGCAGCGTCAGTCCGAGCCTTCCGCAGCCCTCGGCGATCCGCTGCGAAGCATAGCTCAGCGGGTGCGGCGGCAGTGGGAAGGGGCGGCGTCGGCGATCGCTCCAATCCGGCGGGCCGGCGACGCCGATCGCGCGTTCGGCCTCATCGTAGAAGGGCTCGAGGGCGTCAAAGCCGAACGGCCAGTCGGCGCCGACGTCGAACCGGCTGCGCAGCGACATGGCCGCCGGATGCAGCCGGTGCGCCTCCCCCAGATAATGCAAGGTCGAGCCGCCGACGCCGCGCACATGGTGATAGGCCCAGCCGATCCGCCGGTCGCTTTCGTTGGCGGCGCCGCGCACCTTGTTCCAGGAGCGCAGGTGGCGCCAGCGCGGCTCCAGGGGCTGCAGTTCCGCAAAGCTGTAGCCGGTCTCCTGGCGCGCCTTGTCCGGAAACAGCTGCTGCTCCCAGTCCGGCCGGTCGAGGCGGTAGTCGCTCGTGTAGTCGTAGGCCGGCCCGGCCTCGACGATCGTCACCTTGGCGCCCTGGCGCGCCAGCGACCAGGCAACCGCGCCGCCGCCGGGCCCGCTGCCGACGATGACCGCGTCAGCAACCTCGTCGGCCATCGCTACGGCTCCTGCGGCGGACGATCGTAGTCCGGGAAGCCTTCCGGCTGCGGCGGCCCGCGATAGCCGATCCCCGGCCATGCCCGCGGATCGCCATAGAAGGCGGCGAAGGCATCCTGCCGCGTGCGCGCGAAGGCGCGGCGGGCGGGCGATCCGGCCGCCGCCGACTCGGCGGCGCGAACGATCGTCTCGCGCGCCTCGCCATCGAGGTCCGCGAATCCGACCTCGCCCAGCGCCTGGGCGCGCTCGTCGAGCCAGCGGACCAACTGCTCGATGAGGCCGGAGTAGTCGCCGTCCGCCGCGGCGATGGCGCTCAGCCGCTCCGGCACGCCCAGCTGCAGGGCGCCCGGCCCCTCCGCATCCGCCGGGATGAGCGTGTCGAGGTAGGCATCGAGCGTTCGCTGATCGGCGGCGCACGCGTTCCGGCCGCGCCAGATCGCGCCCATCGTCGCCGCAAGCCAGGTCAGCCCCACGACCCGCGCCGCGCCGTCGAACAGTGTTCGTCGCGATAGCATTCCGTGTCCTGCCGCGCCCAAGAGAAATGTAGGGGCGACCGGCAGGTCGCCCGTCTAACTGCCGCGCCGGTTCGCGGGCGACCTGCCGGTCGCCCCTACGAAGGGTGCCTCACGCCACCTTGCGCTGCGTCAGCCAGGCCCGGATCCGCTCGCAGGCGGCCAGAATGTTGTCCACGCTGTTGGCATAGGAAAAGCGCAGATAGCCCTCGCCGAACGCGCCGAAGCTGGTGCCGGCGATCACGGCCACGCCGGCTTCTTCCAGCAACGCCAGCTCGAGCTTCTTCGCGGGAATGCCAGTCTTGCCGATATTGGGGAAGGCGTAGAACGCGCCGCTCGGATCGACGCAGGAGAATCCCGGTATGGCGTTCAGCTCGCGCACGATGATGCCGCGCCGCTCGTCGAACGCCTTCATCATCTTGGCCACATCGTCCTTCGGCCCCTGCAGCGCGGCGATGCCGGCCCACTGCGCCGCCGCGTTGACGCAGGAGTGGCAGTTGATGGCGAGTCGGGTGGCGTGCTCGGCCAGCGCCTTCGGCCACACCGCATAGCCCAGGCGCCAGCCGGTCATGGCGTAGGTCTTGCTCCAGCCATCGAGCATGATGACGCGGTCGCGCAAGCTCTCATATTGCAGCAGGCTCGTATGCTGGCGCCCGCCATAGAGCATCTCGCTGTAGATCTCGTCGCTGAGGATGGCGACGTCCGGATGCTTCTCGAGGCCCTTCACGAGCTTCTCGATCTCGGCCTTGGAGCTGGTGCCGCCGGTGGGGTTGGCCGGACTGTTGATGATGATGAGCCGCGTCTTCGGCGTGATGCGCGACAGCACGGCCGCGGCGCCGAAGCCGAAGCCGTCCTTCTCCAGCAGCGGCAGCGGCACCGGCGTCGCCCCCGTGAACTTGATGACGGACTCGTAGATCGGGAAGCCCGGGTTCGGATAGATGATCTCGGCGCCCGCCTCGCCGAACATCAGCGTGGCGAAGAACATCGTCACCTTGCCGCCGGGCACCACGACGACCTGGTCCGGATGAACGCTCACCTTGTGCCGCCGCTGCAGGTCCGCCGCCACCGCCTCGCGCAGCGGCAGGATGCCGTTGGCCGGCGTATAGCCGTGATGCCCGTCGCGCAGCGCCTTCACCGCCGCCTCGACGATGTGGTCGGGGGTGCGGAAATCCGGCTGCCCGATGCCCAGGTTGATGATCGAGCGCCCCTGCGCCTCCAGCGCCTTGGCGCGCGCCAGCACCTCGAACGCCGACTCCGTCCCCAACCGCCCCATCCCCGCCGCCAGCTTCACCATCGCCTCGCTCCCGAAATTTTCATTGTCGCGCCGCCGATCCTAGAAAACACCATACCCCGCCAGCCCCTCCCGCGCGACCGCTCCCATCCCACCCGCGACAACAATGACAACCCTCCCCAACGAAGTGGGGGAGGGCAGGGTGGGGGTGCCTCCCCAAGCTCGTACTCTATGCTACTGCAGCGCCGAGACGATCTTCGTCGCGGCCTCGCGGATCGCGTCGTCCATGCCGTTTTCCGACGACAGCGGATGCGCGGCCGATTCGCCGGAAACGTCGAACACCGTGACCACCGCTTTCGTTGCGGCATCATTGAGGGTCACCGCCGCCTTCAGCTCGTTGGAGCCGGCCGGCACGCCCTCGCCGTGATCGCGGTTCAGGTCGATGAGCATGCTTGTCCGCACCAGGTCCGACAGGTTGCGCGCCTGCATCTTCTCCATCACGCTCGCGCGGTAGTGCTCGACCGTGCGCGGGCTGATCCCCAGGCGGTCGCCGATCGCGGCATTCGAAAATCCCTCGATCGCGAGCGACATGGCTTCTTTCTCCCGGTTCTCCAGCATCGTCAGTCGCTGCAAAATTGTGTTGCGGGCGAATTCGGGCTGGGCCTATCCTGTGTTTCAGGACGGGAAACAAAATTGATGGTGGGGAATCGCCGACCGGCGGCGCCCGGCCGCGTTCGATGGTCAGAAAATCGGCGCACCGTCCGATGAGGCAAGACTGCCGGGGGGCAGATTGGGGTTGCACGACGCAGCGAGCAAGAGGGGGCTGGCCGACAGCAGGCACTAGCTGTCCGACCTGAGCGATCAGGTGGCGGACCGCGCGGAGAGGGATCGACCGGATGAAGGGCCTCGCCCGTGACCACGGACGGCGCTCGATGCTCCCGGTCAACCGCTCCGATCGAAGCGGCTCCGTCACATGAGCTGTTCCCCAATCGACCCGAACTTGCGTCGGCATGAGGCGAAGTCTGGGAAAGAAGGGAAGCGACAATGAGTGACGGCATTACCGCATTGCAGGTCCTCTTCACGGAGACCTACTACTGGATCACCATCGTCATGATGTTCCTGATCCACGTCGGATTCTGCACCTATGAGGTCGGGGTCTCCCGACGCAAGAGCCACCTCGCCACGCTGCTGAAGAACACGATGGTCATCCCGACCGTCGGCGTCAGTTTCTATCTCTTCGGCTGGTGGTTCTATTCTTCCATGGTGAACGGGCCCGGAATCACCGGCGGCCTGGTCACCGCCCATTTCGCCGAACCGTGGAACGAACTGATGGGCGCGCATATGGGCGGCAAGCCCATCAATCCGAACCTGACGCCGGCCGATACCGCCGTGTGGGCGCGCCTCAACGGCGTCTTCTTCGGGGCGTTCCTGTTGTTCTCCTGGACGACCGCCTCGATCGTCTCGGGCTCGATCATCGAGCGCGTGAAATCGGGCGCGTTCTGGCTGATCGCGGTCATGCTGGGATCCGTCACCTGGATCATCGACGCCGCCTGGGGCTGGCATCCCGCCGGCTGGATGGTGCAGCTGCTCGGCTATCACGATGCCTATGCCTCCGGCGTGGTGCATGCCATCGCCGGCGGCACCTGCCTCGCCGTGCTCATCAACCTGGGCCCGCGCATCGGCAAGTTCCGGTCCGACGGCACGCCGCGCAACATCCCGCCGCAGAACGTCTGGCTGGTGTGCATCGGCCTGTTCCTGATCTACACGGGCTTCTGGGGCTTCTATGCCGCCTGCAACATCCCGATCTACGATGTGCAGCCGGGCGACGGCGTGTTCTGGTCGGCCACCAACATCTATCTGCAGCCGACGACGCTCTCCGCCATCACCTTCAACTTCATCATGGCCCTTTGCGGCGGGTTGATGGCGGGCTACATCGTCTCCAAGGCCGATGCCTACTGGACGTTCTCCGGCGGTCTCGCCGGAGTCATCGCGACCTCGGCGGGCAACGACCTCTACCACCCGATCCAGGCGATGCTGATCAGCGCGGTCATCGTCGTCATCATCTACAAGATGCATTACTGGCAGGAGAAACGCTTCAAGATCGATGACGCCGTCGGCGCCGTCGCGGTGCACGGCTATGCCGGGTTCCTCGGCGTCTGCGCGGCCGGCTTCGTGCTGTGGGGCTATCCATCGTCGCCGGATGCCCTGCTCGGCCACGCCACGCCGTGGGCGAAAGTCACGCCCTGGGGCCAGATCGCCGGCGCCATCATCATGTTCTGGGTCTTGGGCTTCATACCCGGCTACGTCCTGTCCTGGATCCTGAAGAAGCTCAACCTGCTGCGCGTGCCGCGCGAAGTCGAACTCGCGGGTCTCGATTATCACGTCTTCGAGACCATGGTTCAGGAAGACCAGGAGATGCAGACCGCACTCAAAGACGCCCGCCTGGCGGCCGCCGAATGATCACGCGAGATAGGAGCAAGGCAACATGAACACCGGTAACATCACCGACTGGAACGGCAACATGATGGACATCGGGCCGATCTATCCCTTCGTGGGATGGGAAGTCCCGATGGTTATCGTCGCCTTCATCTTCTGGATCGGCTGGCACTATATGCAGATTCAGATGGAGAACCGCCAGCTCGAGGCCGAAGCGCAGAAGCTGCGGCAAGGCGACAATCTGCAGAAGGCGATCGCGGCCGAGCATAATCCGGAGCGGATGTAGGCCCGACCGACGAAGGACAGGCGGACGCCGGCGACGATGCCGGCGTCCGCGCCGTCCGCTGTACTCCGTCGCGTCGGCGTGCCCGCCTGCTCTCCGCCCCCTACGGCAGCGTGGAGCCTCCACGAAGTGGGGGAGGCGGGGTAGGGGCCTCTCCGCTGCCGCGCTGCCGCCAAAAAGGGGACTGGCTCCGCAGCGCAGCGGAGGTGCCTGTCCCCTTTTTCTGACGCGATGCCGCC
>JBGPEQ010000162.1:0-7979 GCA_041482855.1 Dongiaceae bacterium
CACTCCGGCGGCCGCGGCAACGTCGCGCATGGTCGGACGATTGCTCGTCGCCATCTGCTCACGGACGCGCCGGGCCTTGGGCGATGGGGTTGTCATGACTGCCCGGTACTTACCTCGTTCTTCCCGTCGAGATCGTCGAACTTGCCGCGGCGGAAGCGTCGCGTCGGTTCCACCATGCTGGTTATCGCTTCATCGAACAAGATCGCCCGGGCGCCGACGGTGAGCGCGCCACTCGACTAGGCTCTCTCCTGAGTCCTACCAGCCGTGCGTTCATCTTCGGCGCCCGCTCGGTGCGCATAGCGGATCTTTTCGGCAATCAGAGGCGCCAGATAGAATCTGACCGCCATCGCCGCGATCAGGGTGAAACCCCAGATGGCGAGGGTGAGATGCTGGTTGACGCCGAGGAGATTGAGGCCGGATGAAATGACCTGGAGCAGGATCAGGCTGATCATCAGACCGGCGATGCGCCCGAAGCCGCCGAAGGGATCGATGCCGCCGAGCACGGCCGAGAGGATCGTGATCAGGAGGTAGGACTGCGCATATTCGGCGCTGGCCGAATTGAAGCGCGCCATCATCAGTGTGCCCGCGAGGAAACAGAGCACGCTCGACAAGGTGTAGACGCCGATGATCACCCGGCGCGTGTCGACGCCCGAATAGCGGGTAGCCTCGAGATTGGACCCGATCATGAAGACGCTGATGCCGAACGGCGTGCGGCTGAGCACCAGTCCGACGGCAGCGGCGGCAGCGACCAGGAGAAGGAAGGGAGCCGGTAGATCGAACACTGTCCCGTTGCCGATCCATTGGAAAGCGTCGGGAAAGCCCGAGATGATGGTGCCGCGGGTGAGATAGATGCTGGTGCCGTCGATCACCGACATGGTGCCGAGCGTGACCAGAATGGGATGGACGCCGAGGGTGGCGACCAGCGTTCCCGTGATGAGGCCGACCAACGCCGAGTAGACGAGGCCGGCAGCGAGCGCCCCTGCGATGACGAGCGCGATATCGCCGGAACCCGCGTCCGCCGCGATGTAGTGCGTCATGATCCAGGCCATCAGCAGCGCGCATTGATTCGCGGTGGCGATGATCGCGAGATTGAGGCCGCCCGAGATCAACGGAATGACCATCGCCAGGGCGAGCAGGCCGAGTTCCGGCATCTGGAACATCATGGACTGCACGGTGGCGATGGTCGGGAAGCTCGCCGGCAGCAAGATCGAGAAGAGGCCGACGAGCGCGATCAGAAGAATTGTCAGGCCGGCAATGTCACCGCGCGTTCCCTGGCGCATTCGCCGGAGCAGACCGTCGATATCTAGTCGCCGGGGTGCGCCGACCTCTTCAGACACGGATAGCCTCCGCCGCCCGGATCACGCGCTGCCGCCGGCGCCCGGCGCGGCTCGACAATCCCGTGATGCTTGTCGACAGCAGAATGGCGAGACCAATCACGATCTGGAAGAAATAGGAGGATACGCCGAGGAGGTTGAGCCCGTTCTGCAGCATCGCCAGAAGGATGATTCCGAGGATCACGCCGGGAACGCTGCCGATGCCGCCCGTGAGGCTGGCCCCTCCCAACACTGCCGCGGCGAGTACGTTGAGTTCGTGGCCGACAAGGGCGTTCGGGACGGACTCGCCGACCCGATGCGCCTGGATCAGCCCGGCGATCCCGGCCATGAAGCCAAGGTATCCATAGGCGAGAATGTGCATGGCTGCGATGTTCACCCCGAGCCGGCGCGCGGCCTCGGGATTGCCGCCCATGGCGTAGAGCTGACGTCCGGCCGACAGTCGTGTCATCAGCACGAACGTGAGGAGCACGGCGCCGAGCATGACAACCATCGGCAGGGTTATGCGTATCAAGTCGCCGCTCGCCGTCTGGCCTTCGTAGAACACGACACGCGTCGATAGCCAGTCGGGCAGGGTGTAGATCGACTTGCCGCCGCTGAAATACATGAGGAACCCGAAATAGACGCTCATGGTGGCGATCGTGATGATGATCGACGTGATCCGAAGATAGTGGATCAAGACCGCGTTGATGCTGCCCAGGAGAACGCCGACCCCCAGGCCGAACGGAATGCAGACGTAGGCCGGCCAGCCGAGATCGGTGCCGACGAGCGCGGTCGTATATTGGGCGACGGAGGCGGTCGCCGCGAAGGAGATATCGATGCCGCCGGACACGAGCACCACGAACAACCCCATGGCGAGGATAGCGGTCACCGAATAGGTCTCGACGAGATCGATGAAATTCGAGAGCGTGAAAAAATATGGGGAAAGAACGCTGAGCACGGCGCCGACGACGACCACGACGACGGCGAGATAGATCTCGGTCCGGCCGGAGAAGCGTGCCATGAGGTCACGCATAGACGCGGTCCTCGATCTCGTGTTCGGCGATTTCCCCGGGCAGGTGGGTGCCGACCACCCTGCCCTCGCGCATATGAAGGACCCGATCGCAGGCATAGTAGACTTCGGGGATTTCGTCCGAAATGAGAAGAATGCCGATGCCGCGTCCGGCAAGTTGCCGGATGATTTCGTAGATGCCTTGCTTGTTGCCGACGTCGACGCCGACGGTCGGCGAGTCCAGGATCAGGATCTTCGGGTCGGTCGCCAGCCACTTCGCCAGGGCGACGCGCTGCTGGTTGCCGCCGGAAAGTTGCTGGACCGACGCCTCGACGCTGGTCGTTCGGATGTTGAGGCGGGAAACCCAGTTCGTCGCGGTTGCGCGCCGCACGCCAGGACTGATCCAGCCGATCCGATTCGCGAGATGGCCGAGCACGGCGAGCACGAGGTTGTCCTTCACCGACTGGCGCATGTTGAGGCCGAGATTGAAGCGGTCTTCGGAGAGATAGGCGATGCCGGCGCGGATGGCGTCCTGGTTCGACCGCAAGACGACGGGGCCCCCCTCGATGCGGATTTCGCCGGCATCGGGACGCGCCATGCCGAATAGCGAGAGCGCCACTTCGGTCCGGCCCGCCCCGAGAAGCCCGGTGAGGCCGAGGACTTCGCCGCGATGCAGCGTGAACGAAACATCGGCGAACTCGCCCGCCCGCGTCAGGCCGGCGATTTCGAGGAGCGGTGCGGCCTTCGCCACGTCGCGAGCGACGATCTTGTGCTCGATCGACAACCCCGTCATCAGTTCGGTAAGGCGCTTGGCGTCGATTTCGGCCGGCGGATAGGTTCCGACCTTGCGCCCATCGCGGAGCACCGTCACGCGCTCGGCGATTTCGACCACCTCTTCAAGGCGGTGGCTGACGAAGACGATCGAGATGCCCTGACTCTTCAGCCTGGCGACGATGCCGAGAAGCAGCTTCACCTCGGCGCGGGTGAGCGATGCCGTCGGTTCATCCATGATGAGGAGGCGGGCCTCCGCGGCAAGGCCGCGGCAGATCGCGATGACCTGGCGCTCGGCGATGGAGAAGCTCGCAACCGGTCGGTCGAGCGGCAGCGTGAAGCCGAGCCGCGCCAGTGCGGCCGCAGCCACCGCGCGCATCTTCCGCCGGTGGACTGGACGGGCAAGGCCGCCGAGCACCTCGTCGATCGCAATGTTCTCCGCGACAGACAGATTCGAAAACAGCGACAGGTCCTGATAGATGACGTGGATGCCGAGCGCCTTTGCCAGCGGCGGCGTGATGCTCGCATGGGAGACACCGTCGACCTCGATCACGGTGCCGGGATCGGGTTGATGGACCCCCGACACCAGCTTGATCATGGTCGATTTTCCGGAGCCGTTCTCGCCGACGAGGCAGTGCACCTCGCCTGGCATCACGTCCCAATCGACCGCATCAAGCGCGACGACGCCGCCGAACCGCTTCGTCGCTCGAGTCAGGCGGAGGAATGCTGGAGTGGACATGGCTCTGGGCCCGAGCGCGACGCAAACACCGCCATCCGCTGAGGCGGTGCGGGGTGCGTACCTGTCGGTGCGCACCCCCACACTAGCAGGGATATACGTTCAGAGTCCCATTGCGGCCAGTTTGTCGACGCTGTCCTTGTCGATCTTCTCGAGCTTGGCGGCCATCACGCTGCGCGCCTTCGCATCGACCGCCATGGCCCCGACGCCCGGCATGTCCATGCCGTCGGTCAGCGGCTGGCCCTTGGCGAGCATGACGCCCATGCGGACGATGACCTCGCCGGCGAGTTCAGGGTTCCACATGTAGCCCAGGCGAATCGTGCCGTCCTTGACGAACTTGGCACCCTGACCGGGAGAGAACGAGCCGACCAGCGCGATCTCCTTTGCCTTGCCCTTTTCCTCGAGAGCGCGAGCAGCGCCGATCGGGCCCTGGCTGCCAAAGGTGAGGATGCCCTTGAGGTCGGGAATCGCGCGCATCTCATCGAGCGCGGTCTTGTAGCTGTCGTCAACGCTCTCGGCGACGCCGAAGCGATCGGCGGCGGGCTCCATGTTCGGATAGTGCGCCTTCTGATAGGCGATGGCGAAATCGGCCCACTTGTTATGCAACGGCACGGTGAGCGAGCCGACATAGACGATGTATTTCCCTTGCTCCCCCATCTCCTTGGCGAGCGCCTTCATGTGTTCCACGCCGTAGTTCTCGGCTGTGGTCAGTTCCATGTCCCAATCGTTGAAGGCCTGATCGGGCGATTCATGGGTGATGACCTTGATGCCCGCCTCTTGCGCGCGCTTGAAGACCGGCTCGAGGGCCTTGGCATCGTTGGGTACGACCGCGATGACGTCGACATGGCGAGCAATCAAGTCTTCCACTGCCTTGACCTGCTGCGCCGCATCGGCTTGCGTCGGGCCGACCATCCAGGCGTCGGCGCCGGTCTCGCCCGCCGCCTTCTTGATTCCGGCTTCCATGGCATTGAACCAGGGAATGCCGCCGATCTTCACGACAACGCCGATCGTGGGCTTGTTGGCGTCTGCCCAGGCCGTCCCGAAGGCTGCCGACAGCATCAAGGCAAACGCCGCGATAGATGCGTAACGCACGGAATGTCGCATGTTGGTGTCCTCCCTTTTCTTCGTGGCTAGTCCGAGTTCAGCGTAGAATGGATCGATTTGTTAATCGATTTACCGACTATCGCCTGGCCGGGTAGGGAGTCAAGTCCCTACGCGCTCAGAGGTCCAATTGGACAGCAGCGATCCCCGTTCTGGCGTCGAAAGCGTCGGAAAAACCGGTGATGGGAGGCGCGTGGCGCTCGATCCGAGCATTTGCCAGCCACCTTTCGCCTCGATTGCTCGCCGCAGCGGGCGCCGGATTTGCGGCCGCTGGTTTGACGGTGGCCGCCGCGAGCAACTTGCAGTTCTGCACGATGGCCGCAAGGTGGAGTTCGTCGCGACGAAAGCGATCCGGTCCGCATCTTGCTTTCGATCGTTGTCGTCGCTTCGCACCATCCTGCAGGTCATCGCGTCCGGCCTCAAATTTCTGCAGGTAAGCTAGCGTCTGACCTTGGCGATCCGGGGCGTGACGCTGATCCTCGTGATGGCCGTCAAATTCGTCGGCGGCGGCCGGACGAAGGTGCGTTAACCGCGATTGTCCGCCGTCTCAGGGCTGTAACCGTGGACTCGGCCGGACCAAGCTGTTAGCTTCCGCGCCGCCTTTTCCGGCCCTCCCAGCAAGATAGTTAGCGCCATGAAGATCAACGGCAACGAGATCCGTCAGGGTTACATCCTGGAGTATCAGGGGAAGCTCTGGCGCGCGGTCAAGGCGCAGCAGGTGCAGATGGGCAACTGGCGCTCCTATTGGCAGGTGGAGCTGAAGGACATCAAGGCCGGCACCAAGCTCAACGAGCGTTTCGGCTCGAGCGACGTGGTCGAGCGGGTGCGGCTCGACGAAAAGGACTATCAGTTCCTCTTCAAGGAGGGCGATCAGTACACCTTCATGGACACCGAGAACTACGAGCAGATCACCTTGACCGCGGAGGCGATCGGCGACGGGGCGGTGTATCTCAAGGACGGCATGATGGTCACCATCCAGAGCCACGAGGGCGCGGCGCTCTCGGTGGCTCTTCCGGACACCGTGACCATGGAGATCGTCGAAGCCGATCCGGTGGTGAGGGGCCAGACCGCCTCGTCATCCTACAAGCCCGCCAAGCTCGAGAACGGCGTGCGCGTCATGGTGCCGCCCCATATTGCTGCCGGCACGCGCATCGTCGTCAACACGGCCGACGGCAGCTACGTCGAACGGGCCAAGGATTGAGCACGGCAGCCGGCGGGCGGGTTAGCTAGATGGCAACGCGCTCGCCCACCATCAACGTGATGGTCCGCGCCGTCCAGCGGGCCGCGCGCGACCTCAAGCGCGATTTCGGCGAAGTCGAGCAGTTGCAGACCTCGCGAAAAGGTCCGGGCGACTTCGTCTCGGCGGCCGACCTGAAGTCCGAACGCGTCCTGCATCAGGAGCTGAAAAAGGCGCGGCCCGGCTACGGCTTCCTCATGGAAGAGAGCGGCGTCGTTGCGGGCAGCGACCTCGAGCATCGCTGGCTCATCGATCCGCTCGACGGCACCACCAATTTTCTCCACGGCATCCCGCATTTTTCGATTTCTGTCGCGCTCGAAAGCGCCGGCGAGCTGGTCGCCGGCGTGGTCTACGATCCCATCAAGGACGAGATGTTCTGGGCCGAGAAGGGCATCGGCGCCTATCTGAACGATCGCCGCATCCGCGTCTCGTCCCGGCGCAATCTCGAGGACGCACTGCTGGTCACCGGCATCACGCCGCGGCACCGGGGCGAAGACGCCGACCGCGCCGCGTTCGTCGCCCAATTCGACGCCGCGCTAGCCGCTACGGCCGGCGTCCGCCGGTTCGGCAGCGCCGCGCTCGACCTCGCCTATGTGGCGGCCGGCCGCTACGAGGGCTTCTGGGAAAACCACCTGTCGCCCTGGGACATCGCCGCCGGCATCGTGCTCGTGCGCGAGGCCGGAGGCTACGTAACCGAGATCGACGGCGCCGCCGACATGCTGGCGACCGGCAGCACCTTCGCCGCCAACGCCTATCTGCACGAGGCCATCGGCAAGCTGCTGCGGGCGGCCTCGGCGCCGACCTTGCCCGTCCGTGACAAGCGGACGGGGTGAATCGACCTGAGTCCCAAGGCGGTTGTCGCGTTCCCACCGCCTGGACTATAGTGCGGGCGCCGTAAAGCGGCATGGCCCACACCAAGGGGAAGTCCCTAGCATCATGACAGAATTCAGCTTTTCTCGGCGCCGTCGCCTGCTGATGCCGGCGCTCTCAGTCACGGCCGCCCTCGCCGGCGCGCTGCTGTGCGCGGGCGGGCCCGTCGCCGCCGAGGACGCCGCCAACCCGAACGTCATCGTCGACGACAGCGCGCTCGACGGCCCGACCGGCGCGAACGCCACCGGCACCGAGCTGTTGCCGGCGCCGGCGCACCAGCCGGTGAGCCGCCTGGTGACGGCCGGCCAGAGCGCGGTCGAAGCCTCGATGCCGCCGCAGACGACCTCCGAGACCACCGTCTCGGCGGTCCCGACCGCGCCCACCGAATCGACCGGCCTCGAAGGATCCGAAGAACCGGGCGCGGCAGCCGCGACCGCGCCGGCCGCCGGCGAGGCGGCAGAGGGCGAAGCTGCGCCGGAGCAGGCCGCGACCGCTCCCGCCAGCGGCGACAACACGTCCGCCGACACGCAGACAGCCGAAAGCAAGGCGCCGGACGCCGGGACCGAGGCCGCCGGCGAGCAGACCGCGGCCAAGCCGCCCATCGACGGCATGCTGCGCCTGACCTTCGGTCCGGACTCCTCGACAATCTCGGACGCCGCCAAGGCGCAGCTCGGCCCGCTCGTCGAGAAGCTCAACACCGACACACTGCTGCGGGTCCAGGTCCTGGCCTACGCCGCCGGCGACGACGATGCCTCGTCGCATGCGCGCGGCATCTCGCTCGCACGCGCGCTCGCGATGCGCAACTATCTGAGTGCGCAGGGCATCCCGATGGACCGCATGGACATCAAGGCGCTCGGCAACACGGCGCAAGAGGAACCAGCCGACCGGATCGATCTCGTGCCCCTCGCGGAATGACCGATCGCGCCCGGGGCCGATTTCCGC
>JBGPEQ010000163.1:0-7960 GCA_041482855.1 Dongiaceae bacterium
ATCCTCGGAGTGCAGCCGTCGGCCAGCGCAGACGACGTCAAGAAGGCCTATCGCACGCTGGCCAAGAAGCTCCACCCTGACCTCAACCCCGGCAACAAGCGGGTCGAGCAGCAGTTCAAGGAGCTCTCGGTGGCCTATGACTTGCTGTCGGATCCGGCCAAGCGGGCGCGCTACGATCGCGGCGAGATCGACGCCTCCGGCGCCGAGCGCCCCGATCGCCCCTTCTACCGACGCTATGCCGAGGGCCGCGAGGGCGCCAAATATCAGGATTTCAGTCTCGACGAAGATTCGGCCATCGACGATCTGTTCGCCAACCTGTTCCGCCAGCGCCGCCCCGAGCGGCCGATGCATTTGCGCGGCGCCGACGTGACCTATGTGGCCGAGGTCGACTTCATCGAGGCCGCCCTCGGCGCCAAGAAGCGGCTCATGTTGACGGACGGCAAGACGCTCGATGTGACGATCCCACCGGGTACCGAGGACGGTCAAACCCTGCGACTCAAGGGCCAAGGCTTGCCGGGCACCGGCGGCGGCCCGGCTGGCGACGCCTATATCGAGGTCAAAGTGGCGCCGCACCCGTTGTTCAGCCGCAAGGGCAGCGATGTCCATATCGAGCTGCCGATCACCCTGCCGGAGGCCGTCCTCGGCGCCACGATCACCGCGCCCACCATCGACGGCCCGGTTTCCCTGAAAGTCCCGCGCGACTCCAATACTGGCTCGACGCTGCGCCTCAAGGGCAAGGGCATCGTCGATCGCTCGACCGGCCAGCGCGGCGATCACTATGTGCGCCTGAAGGTGGTGTTGCCTGACCGGGCCGACCCTGAGCTCACCGATTTCCTCGAAAAATGGGCGCGGCGGCATCCCTACGCCGTCCGGCGCGGGACGGACCAGCCATGATGTTCAGCTTGCAGCAAGTTGTGACCGAAGTCGGCGTGACCGAGACCGATCTGCATCTTTGGATCGAGCAGCGCTGGGTACTGCCCCACAAGCGCGAAGACAGCTTCGTCTTCGACGATGTCGACATGGCGCGGGCGCGGCTCATTCGGGAGCTGCGCGTGGACCTGATGGTGAACGAAGAAGCGATCCCCGTCGTGCTTTCGCTATTGGATCAGGTCCATGCCCTGCGCCGCGCCTTCACACGCGTGAACAGCGCCATCGACATGGCGTCGCCGGGCGCCAAGGCCGAGATCGCGAACCTGCTCAAGTCGAGCGACTGATCCGCGCCTCACCCGGCCGGCTCGGCTTCCGACCGCGACCGCCACTCCGCCCGCGCGGCCACGATTTCCGCGCCGAACAACACAGCGACCCAGCACAGATAGAGCCAGATGAGAAAGACGGGAATCACCGCCAGCGCACCATACACCAAATGAAACGTCGAGAACTGCTGGAGGTAGAAGGTGAAGCCGCGCTTGACCGCCTCGAGCAGCACGGCGCCGACGAAGGCGCCGACGCAGGCATCGCGCCATTGGACGCGGCGCGTTGGCACGAAACGGTAGAGCAGCATGAGCGCCACCGCTTCGCCCATGATCAGGAGCAGAGGCGCAACCGTGCGCACGCCCTTGGTGAAGGCAACGCCACCGAGGTGTTTTCCCGTCGCCAGGACCAGGCCCTGCAGCGACAGGGAGCCGCCGATCAGCAGGGGGCCGAGGGCCAGCACGGCCCCATAGGCCAGGACGCGCACGATGATCGAGCGCTGACGGTGCGCGCGCCAGATGGTGTCGAAGGCCATGTCGATGGCGGCGAGCAGCAAGGCCGCGGACAGCGCCAAGCCGGCGATGCCGAATCCGGTCAGCCGGCCCGCCTTCTGGACGAAGCGCCGGAATTGGTCCACGGCCGCGTTGCTCGCCTCGGGCAACAGGTTGCCGGTGAACAGGCGCTCGATGTCGTCGCGCAGATCCTGGAATTGCGGCACCACCGAAACGACGACGACGCAGAGGGCGACGAACGGCACCAGGGAGAGCAGCGTCGTGTAGCTGAGCGAGGCCGCCTGATCCAGGCAGCGATCCCCTTGGAACCGCCGAGCGGCGAAGTGCAGAAAGCGGCCGGCCGTCGCGACCCGGGCCGCCAACGCGCGGCCGAGGCGTCTGGTTGCGGCCAGAATCCTCTCGACATTCAACGGGATGCGCCGATCGTTCTGTTGGGGAAGTTCCGCCATACCGCGCCGAGTCGCAAAATTCCTATCGCGTCAGTCGTAGCATTCGGCGCCCCGCGCGTCAGCGGCCTTGCGGGCCTCGGTTTGACCCTCGGGTCGGTTCGTGTAGGATGCCCGAGTTCCTTGATATTCCTTTGTTCCAGCGGGGATTTGATGGGTGAGCAGGGCGGGCTGATGGCTGGCAAGCGCGGCCTGATCATGGGCGTCGCCAATGAGCGGTCGATCGCCTGGGGCATAGCGCGCGCCGCCGCCGCCCACGGCGCCGAGCTGGCGTTCACTTATCAGGGTGAGGCACTCGGCAAGCGGGTCGCGCCCTTGGCGAAATCGATCGGCGTCGACTTCGTCGTTCCCTGCGATGTCGCCGACGATTCCAGCATCGATTCCGTGTTCGCGGCCATCGCCGAGCGCTGGGGCCGGATGGACTTCGTCGTCCACGCCATCGCCTTCTCGGACAAGGACGAGCTGAAGGGCAAGTACGTCAATACCAGCCGCAAGAACTTCGCCCTCACGCTCGACATCTCCTGCTACTCCTTCACCGCCGTGTCGCAGCGCGCGGCCAGGCTGATGCCGGACGGCGGCAGCCTCCTCACCCTCACCTACTACGGTGCCGAGCGCGTCATGCCGCACTACAACGTCATGGGCGTGGCCAAGGCGGCGCTCGAGGCCAGCGTGCGCTACATGGCCGCCGACCTTGGCGGCCAGAACATCCGGGTCAACGCCATCTCCGCCGGCCCGATCAAGACCCTGGCGGCTTCGGGCATCGGCGATTTCCGCTATATCCTCAAATGGAACGAGTTGAACTCGCCGCTGAAGCGCAATGTCACGACCGACGAAGTTGGCGGCGCCGGGGTGTATTTCCTGAGCGAGCTGTCCTCCGGCGTCACCGGCGAGGTCCACCACGTCGACAGCGGCTATCACGTGGTGGGCATGCTGCGCACGGAATCGGCGGCCGAAATCGCCGAGCTCCTGCAAGGGTTCGATCCGAAGACCTGAGATGTCCTTCAACAGCTTCGGCCATCTCTTCCGCTTCACCACCTGGGGCGAGAGCCACGGACCGGCGATCGGCTGCGTGGTCGACGGCGTGCCGCCGCGCATCCCGCTGTCCGAGGCCGACATCCAGCCCTGGCTCGAGCGCCGCCGCCCCGGCCAGTCGCGCTTCACCACGCAGCGGCGCGAATCCGATCAGGTCAAAATCCTCTCCGGCCTGTTCGAGGGTCAGACCACCGGCACACCCATCAGCATGCTGATCGAGAACGAGGACCAGCGCTCGAAGGACTACAGCGAGATCAAGGACCAGTTCCGCCCGGGCCACGCCGACTACACCTATTGGAAGAAGTACGGCATCCGCGACTATCGCGGCGGCGGTCGCTCCTCGGCGCGCGAGACCGCGAGCCGCGTCGCTGCCGGCGCCGTCGCGCGCAAGGTGCTCGACCACGTCCTGGGCGCGCCCGTAACCATTCGTGGCGCACTCATCCAAATGGGAACCCATGCCATCGAGCGCGAACGCTGGGACTGGGCCACCGTCGACCAGAACCCGTTCTTCTGCCCGGACGCCGAGAGCGCCAAGGCCTGGGAGAGCCATCTCGATTCGGCCCGCAAGTCCGGCTCCTCGCTCGGCGCCGTGATCGAGGTCGTCGCCAGCGGCGTGCCCGTCGGCTTGGGCGACCCCATCTATGGCAAGCTCGATGCCGATCTCGCCGCGGCCATGATGAGCATCAACGCGGTGAAGGGCGTGGAGATCGGCGCCGGCTTCGAGGCAGCGCGCCTTTCCGGCGAGGCCAATGCCGACGAAATGCGCATGCAGGACGGCAAGGTGGCGTTCCTCTCCAATAACGCCGGCGGCATTCTCGGCGGCATCTCCACCGGACAGGACATCGTCGTGCGATTCGCCGTGAAGCCCACCAGCTCGATCCTGACCCCGCGCAAGGGCGTCACCAAGCAGGGCGAGAACGTCGACGTCATCACAAAAGGCCGGCACGACCCCTGCGTCGGCATCCGCGCGGTGCCGGTGGGCGAGGCAATGCTGGCCGTCGTCCTCGCTGATCACCTGTTGCGGCACCGGGGGCAGTGCGGATAGCGGCCACGCGCGCGAAGGAACCGACCGTGCCCGACCGCTCCGTCTGGCGGGCGCAGCGGGCCGCGATGGAGGCGCGCAACGAGAAGCACACGCCCTTCGGGCCGCGTCACCGCCGTTGGGGCCAATTCAAGCGGCTGCTCATCGCTTTCAGGATTCTGCTCAAGACCACGCGCCTGTTCGAAGCCGGGATGCGCCGCGCCCTCGATCTCCGCCTGGTCGAACTGACCCTGTCGCATCCGGATCTACCGCCGGAGTTCGACGGTTACCGCCTGCTGCATCTCACCGACCTGCACCTCGACGGCATGCCGAATCTGGACGCGGTCATCGCCGCGTTGGTGTGCAAACAGCGGGTAGACCTCGCTGTCTGGACCGGCGACTACCGCTGGCGCGTGCATGGCGGGCACGAGCAGGTTCTGCCGGCAATCGCCGGGATCATTGCAGCGATCTCCGCGTCCGACGGTCACTACGCCACGCTCGGCAATCACGACCCCGTCGCCATGGTCGATCCGCTGGAGACGCTCGGCCTGCGCGTGCTCGCCAACGAGACCGTCAGCATCCATCGTGACGGGGCATCGCTCCACATCACCGGCCTCGACGACGTGCATTACTTCTACACGGACATGGCGGCAGCCGCCCTCGCGCAGGCGCCGACCGGCTTCAAGATCGCCCTCGTGCATTCGCCGGAGGCCGCTCCCCTCGCCGCCGACGCCGGCTACGCGCTCTATCTCTGCGGCCACACCCACGGCGGCCAGGTCTGCCTGCCCGGCGGCACGCCCATCCTCACCAACAGCGCGCTCCACTGGCGGCATGCCCGCGGATTGTGGCGGCGCGGCAAGATGATCGGATACACCAGCAACGGCGCCGGCACCTCGGGCCTGCCCGTGCGCTTCTTCTCGCGCGGCGAAGTGACGCTCGTGACTCTGAGATCTGGGCGCTTAGCGGGCTCGTAGTCACCGTACGAACAGGGCGACGATCTCGACATGGGGCGACCAGATGAATTGGTCGATGGGAGTCGCCTCCAGCAGGCGGTAGCCGCCGTCGACGAGGATGCGGGCGTCGCGCGCGAAGGTCGCGGGATCGCAGGAGACGGCGACCGCCTTCGGGACGGTCGAACGCGCCAGCCGCTCGGCCTGTGCCTTGGCGCCAGCGCGCGGCGGATCGAACACCACACCATCGAAGCGCTTCAACTCCTCCTCGGTCAGCGGATCGCTCGCGAGGTCGCGGTGTTCCGTCGCGATGGTTTGCCCCAGAACCGCGCGGCGGGCCGCGCCCGCGAGCGCACCGATGGCCTCGGCATCGCCTTCGACCGCATGCACGCGTGCGCCGTGCGCCAATGGAAACGTGAAGGTGCCGCATCCCGCATACAAGTCCGCCACTTGCCGACATCCGGACAGCGCTTGGGAGACCGCCTCAACAAGGGCCGCCTCGCCCGGTACAGTCGGTTGCAGAAACGCACCGGGCGGTAGATCGACGGCGACGCCCGCAAAGGCAATCCGTGCCGGCCGGCGGATGACAACGGGATCCGGCGGCGAGCGGTCTGCGCGCCAGGTGATCCGCGCGAGATCGGCGCCAGCGGCCAGGGCTGCCAACGCTTCACGCGACTCCAGCGAAAGGGGTCGCTTGCCCTTCATCAGCAGATCGACCCCGCTATCGGTCGCGGTCGCCGTCACCTCGACGCGCTCGCCATCGACCAGCATCGCGAGGAGCGCATCGCGCAGCGGCGACAACAGGACGCTGAGTGCGGGCGTTAGGACCAGGCAGCCGGCCGCGTCGACCACGCGATGGCTCTCGCGCGCATGGAAGCCGAGATGCACCGATCGGCCCGCGCGCTCGGCCGTCAGGTTCGCCCTTCGCCTGGTACCGGGCGCGATGCGCAGCAGCGGCCGCAGCGGCGGGTCGGCGAATCCGCGGCGCGCGAGCGCCGTCCGCAGCTGCTCCTCCTTCCAGGCGGCATAGCGGCCGTCTTCAACGTGCTGAAGCGAACAGCCGCCACACTGCCCGAATTGCGGACAAGGTGCCGGCACACGCCCCGGCCCTTCTGCCAGTAATTCGATGATCCGGCCTGCATATCCGTCGCCGCGCGGCCGCTCGAGCTCCACGCGCAGCCGGTCTCCGGCGACGGTTAAGGGGACGTAAACAAGCCGGCCGTCGGCACGACCGATACCGTCGCCGCGGGCCCCGATGGACTCGATCGCCAGCTCGACGAGCTTGCGGCTATGGCGCTGTTTTGACTGCCTTTCGGCCATGCGGGCTGCCCGGAACCTTCAATAAGGCTTGAAAACGCGGCGGCAAAGCCATTTATTGGAGGCTGTCTTAGACCATTTGCCGAGAGGATCGGCCACGCCCGTGAAGAACCTGATACAGGAAGCCGAACCGGCCCAGCAGGAATGGAGCTACGAGGCCCGCCGCGTCAAGATCCACGGCCCCGAGGCCGTCGACGCGATGCGCCGGGCCGGACGCCTCGCCGCCGCGACGCTGGATTTCATAACGCCCCACGTGCAGCCCGGCGTCGCCACGGGCGAGCTGGATCGTCTGTGCCATGACTTCATCGTCGGCAATGGCGCCATTCCCGCGCCCCTGAACTACCGCGGATTTCCGAAGTCGATCTGCACCTCCATCAACCATGTGGTCTGCCACGGCATTCCCGGCGACAAGCGCCTGCAGGACGGCGATATCGTCAACATCGACATCACCGTCATCCTCGACGGCTGGCATGGCGACACCAGCCGCATGTTCGGCGTCGGCAAGGTCGGCGTGAAGGCCCAGAAGCTGATCGACGTCACCTACGAAGCGATGATGCGCGGCATCGAGGTCGTGAAGCCCGGCGCGACCCTGGGCGATATCGGCCACGCCATCCAATCCTATGCCGAGTCCCATCGCTTCTCGGTGGTGCGCGATTTCTGCGGCCACGGCATCGGCAGGATATTCCACGATACCCCGAGCATCCTGCATGTCGGCCGTGCCGGCGAAGGGCCGGCGCTGCGCGAAGGCATGTTCTTCACCGTCGAGCCGATGATCAACGCCGGCCGCTACGAGGTGAAGGTGCTGGACGATGGCTGGACGGCCGTGACCCGCGACCGCTCGCTCTCCGCCCAGTTCGAGCATACCGTGGCGGTGACGGCCGACGGCTACGAGATCTTCACCGGCTCGCCCGCCGGGCTCGACCGCCCGCCCTATCGCAGCTGACGGACCGCCGCGTCGTGGCCGACGACGGCGACGACAAGCCGGACTATCTCGGCCATCGCCGGCGCCTGCGCGACCGCTTCCTCAACGGCGGCGACGGCTCTCTTCAAGATTACGAGCTCCTCGAACTGTTGCTCGCGCAGGCGCAGAAGCGCATCGATACGAAGCCGATCGCCAAAGCCCTGATCAGACGCTTCGGCAGCTTCGCCGGCGTGATGGCGGCCGCGCCGGATCAATTGCAGGAAGTGGACGGCGTCGGGCCCGCCGCCGCCATCATCGTCAAGGTGGTGCAGGCCTGCGCACTCCGCATGGCGCAGCAGGAGGTCACTAAGCGCGAGGTCATCGGTTCCTGGAAGAAGCTGCTCGACTATCTGCGCATGGCCATGGCCGAGCAGACGACCGAGCAGTTTCGCCTGCTCTTCCTCGACAACAAGAACGCGCTCATCGCCGATGAGGAGCAGCAGCGCGGCACGGTCAACCACACGCCCGTCTATCCGCGCGAGGTGGTGAAGCGGGCGCTCGAGCTGGGCGCCTCCTCCATCATCCTCGTG
>JBGPEQ010000164.1:0-7877 GCA_041482855.1 Dongiaceae bacterium
AACAGCAGCAACGCCAGTGCCGACAGGAATGCCCTCATGACCAACCTCCGCGATGCCGATTTTCGTATAGAAAAGGAAATCAAATAGGTGGAAATAGGTTCAGTTTAACAATGAGCGCAATCACGCTCGGAATATTTGGGGTCGGAGTAAAATTCCTCTCTTATGGAGCGGCGTCACCACGGGATGCCGGCCGCATCCAGAACGAGATTGTGCAGGCGCTCGCGCGCCGCGCGGTCTTTCTTCGTCTCGCGCGGCGTCCGCACAGGCTTCGATTTTCGGATGGTCTTGCGGAGGCTCGGATGCACGATGACCGTGACCGTCGTGCGCTGCACCTTCTCGCGCACCGCCGTCGCGACATATTCCGCCAGCGTGCGTTTCTCGGCGCGGGCGCGCTTCTTCGCTTCGCGCAAGAGCACGGGATCGAGCCGCAGCAACATCGAGTCAGGCATGTCACCTCCTGCCGTTTACACACGCGGGAGTGTACCGCTTCCGTCTCTACGGAGACAAGGTTGGGTCAAGCGTCAGCCGGCTCGATCGATCCGGGGAGAAGTCCTCGATCGGCGGCATGCGGTCTTTTTCGGACGGAGGGCCTAACCGTCTGAGGGCGGCGAGCAGGGATTTCTTGGGCGCCGGTGTGACAATCAGCCGATCGCCGTCCTTCCGTATCACGGCCTCGCTGCCGGCAGCCCCCATTCGCGGGGGATGCACACGTATTGGCTGCGGCCGCTCTTGAACAGTCTGACGCTGCGCCCCGGCAACGGCGTCGCCTTCTTGCGCTTTGATGCCATGGGTTGTCGTAGACGCCATCGCCTATGACTTTGCAAGAGGGTCGATCCGGTCGACGTTCACGGCGGTCGCAGCAAGGGCGAGCGCCGCTCGCCCCTACGTCGGAGAGAGCGAGGAAGCGGGCTGGACGCGGGGCGTGGCCAGAGAGTGATGACTTAACATCAATCTTGTTGATGCTATGATGCCATCCATGCGCAGCACGTTCCGCATCGACGACGACCTGCTGGAGGAATTGCGGGAGCAGGCCCATAAGGAGAGGGTGTCGCTGACGCGGCTGCTCAATCGCGTCCTGCGGTCGGGCCTGCAGGCAACCCAAGGCCGCGCGCCGCGGCGGCTCCGCCACCGCGAGGAAACGCACGCCATGGGCGCGCCGCGCACCGACCTCGGCAAGGCGCTGGCGCTAGCAGCCGCCCTGGAGGACGACGAGATCGTGCGCAAGATGACCTTGCGTAGGTGAAGGTCGTCTCGTTCGACGGCGACTTCGCGCGGTTCAAGGGACTGCGCTGGGAGACTCCCCTGGGCTGAGGGCGGGGCGAACCCGCGCAATTCTCATCTGGCGCCGGCTGTCCGATTGACAAGGCCATCGATGATTGTAGGGGCGAGCGGCGCTCGCCCTTGGTCGGTGCAAGACACCGTCGTTCGTGGTGGTCGCAGCAAGGGCGAGCGCCGCTCGCCCGTGGTTCGTGCGAGGCGCCAACGTTCACGGCGGTCGCGGCAAGGGCGAGCGCCGCTCGCCCCTACGCCGGAGAGGCCGAGATAGCAGGGCCGGACCGGCGCGACCCCGAGACGGGCGGCCGCAGGCCGCCCCTACGCCTCGACCTTGAGGTCGAACTTCTGCGCATCCACCGGGGCGGCCCGGCGGAGGTCGGCCTCAGCGAGCGGCAGGCCGCCGAGGGCGACGCGGGCGGCGACGTTGATGTTGTGGATGATGTCGGCGGTCTCCTGCTCCGTGTGCTCGGGGTGGGTCGCCACCATGACGGTGCGATTGAGGATTTCCAGCGAGCGGGCGCACTGGTCCTTCGAATAGGTCCGCCGGCACTCGGCGTTGGCCGGCATGTTGTAGGGGTTCATGGCGGGATGGGCGGCGCCGGCGCCCATCAGGACCTGGTCCCATTCGGTGTAGGTGTGGCGGCCGGTCTTGCCGGCGATCACGCTCGGGAAGATCTTCACGAAGCGGCTGGCGGCATCCGCCGAGGGCATGCTGTACATCACCTGGGTCGAGCAATCATGGTCGGGGCTGTTCATCGGCGCGGGCCGCAGGCCGATGTTGCCGAGCTGGGCGGTGCCCTTGAGGATCTTGCGCTTCTCGGCGCGCATCGCCTGGATCATGCCGTCGAGGCGGTCGAGCTGCACGTTCAGCATGGCGCCCATGAGCTCGGAGGCGCGGGCGCCGTTGCCGGCGAAGGGCATCTCCGTCTCGTCGCGGCCGTTCCAGTAGAAGTGGCAGGGATCGATGGCGCAGTGCACGCGCTTGGCCCAGCGCTCGTCGTTGACGGCGACGCCGCCGCCCTCGCCGCACGTCATGTTCTTGTAGTAGTTGAAGCTGAAGGCGCCGATATGGCCGATGGAGCCGAACTTGCGCCCCTCATAGCCGCCGCCGACACCCTGGCAGGCATCCTCGATGACGGTGAGGCCGCGGCGGGCCGCGATCGCCATGATCGCGTCCATGGCGCAGGCCGCGCCCCACATGTGCACGGGCACCACCGCCTTGGTGCGGGGGCCGATGGCATCCTCGATCGCCCGGGGATCGATGGTGACGGTCTCGTCGATGTCGACGATCACGGGGATGGCGCCGGCGGCGAGGACCGAGGTGGCGCTCGCCATGTAGGTGTGGGCGGGGATCAGCACCTCGTCGCCGGGGCCGAGGCCGACGGCGGTCATCGCCGCGGCCAGGGCATTGCTGCCGCTGGCGGCGAGGGCGAAATGTTTTACCCCGAGATAGCTGGCGTAGCGCTGCTCGAAGCGGTCGCATTCGTTGCCGACGCCGTAGCGGAACAGCGCCTTGTTGCGGATCGCCGCGGCGATCGCCGCGGCCTCTTCGTCGCCGGTGATATACATTCAGCCTTCTCCAGGAGCGGGTTTCGTTTCGGCAGTGTAGGGAGAATTCGCGGGCGGCGAAAGGAGCGCGGGCGGGCGCAGCGCGCGCCTACTGCCGCGGTCGATCCGGCTTTCAGGTGACGCGGGTCGGCTGGCCGTCGTCGTGGCTGAAACTGAACACGGGGCCTTCCCAGGCGCCGAAATCGATCTCGCCGGTTTGCCCGAGCAGCGAGTCCCACCAGCTCGGCGTGTGGTAATAATACTGCGTCTCGATGGCGGCGACGACGTTCGCGCCGGAGATCAAGGCGAATTCGCCGCAGAACCGCATGCCATCGCCGGTCGTGTTCTCGTAGCCGGTCCGGGTGTTGGCCGGACCGCAGGCAAACAGGGTGATCGTCGTGACGAGGCCGTTCAACGCGCCGCAGAGGCGGATGTTGTTGAAGGACAGGCCGGGAGCGCCGAGCGCCAGGCCGTAGCCCAGCGCATAGATCGAAACCTGCGCGTTCGGGTCTTCGACCCCCTGCTCGTAGCCGTGGCACATGATGAAGATGTTATCCAGCCCGTGCTGCATGCCGGCATAGGCGGCCGCCCAGGAGATGACGTGCGACGTCGACATTCCCGCCGGCACATCGAAGGTGTTCTGGGCGAGGCCGGTGGGCGACCGACCCAACAGCTGCGAGTCGTGGATCAGCATGTTTTTCGGCACAGAATTCCCCCCGGTGTGCTTCGTTCAGGCCGACGGCAGCCTATCGTTCCGGGGACGCTATCGCAACCGCGCCACAGGAAGATGTCGGGGGCGTCACGCGCCCGCGAGCGCGGCGGCGCGCTGGAAGGCGGGGCGGGCGCGGTGAAGCACCGCGGAGCCTTGTCCCTGGCGGCCGCATCCGGAACGGAATAGCCTTGCGATCAGCTTGTGCTGAAACAGCAGCCGGAACGCGACCGGAGAGGGGGAACCAATGCCGATTTCGCGCCTTCGCACGAAGGCCGGCGCCGTGTTCGCGACCGCCGTCCTGCTTGCGCTCGCCGCGGCCATGCCGGCGGCCCGAGCGGCTGAAATGGCTTTCGTCGCGGTGACCGCGATCGTCGAACATCCGGCGCTCGACGCCTGCCGCGACGGCATTCGCGATGCCCTCAAGGCCGCCGGCTATGAGGAGGGCAAGAATCTCAAGTTCGTCTATGAGAGCGCCAAGGGCAGCACCGACGCGGCGACCGCGATCGCCCGCAAGTTCGTCCGCGACAAGGCCAGCGTCATCGTGGCGATCTCCACGCCGTCGGCGCAGGCGGCCGTGGCGGCGGCGGCGGCGATCCCCGTGGTCTTCGCCGCGGTGACCGACCCGCTGGGCGCCAAGCTGGTGCGCGACATGTACGAGCCGGGAGGCAACGTCACCGGGGTGAGCGATCTGGCTCCGGTCAAGAAGCACATCGACCTGATCCGCAAGATCACGCCCAAGGCGCGCAAGATCGGCATGCTGTTCAATCCGAACGAACCCAACTCCTACACCCTCGTCTCCCTGATGAAGTCGACGGCGATGGGCGCCAACATGACGGTTGTCGAGGCGCCGGCGCGCACGGCGGCGGACGTGCCGGCCGCGGCGCAAGGGCTGGTCGGCAAGGCCGATGTCATCTTCGTTCCGACCGACAACACGATCGTCTCGATGCTCGACGCCGTGATCAAGGTCGGCCTCGACAACCGGATCCCCGTCTACGCCGGCGACGTCGATGCCGTGAAGCGCGGCGCCATCGCCGCGATCGGCGTCGACTATTACAACGTCGGCTGGCAGGCCGGGAACATGGTCGTCCGCATTCTCGGCGGCGCGCAGCCCGGCAAGATCGCCGTCGCAGGCGTCGAGACGACCAACCTCTACGTCAATCCCGGGACGGCCGCGAAAATCGGCGTGACGATCCCCGAGGATGTCGTTTCCCAAGCCGACGAGGTGGTGAAGTAGGCGCGCCACCGCGCAGCTTGGGGCGCCCGACCGCTAATCACGAGGCAGGGGCGCCCAGCGCCTTCGCGAGGGCGGCGATGCCGGCGGCGAAGGTGTTGCGGCCGACCTGCTCGCGCAGGCGGGGCTCGTCGCCCTCCGCCACGTCGAAGCTGGCGCTCCATTCGACGAAGGTCCGGTTGCCCTCGGTCACCGGCTTGCAGCCGAAGGTGGCGAGGTAGTTCCGGATCGGCAGCGGCGATTCCAGGATGTTGTAGGTGAAGCTGCGCTCGAGGTCGCTGAAGGAGAGCAGGCGCTCGCGCAGGCGGCCGCCGTCGCTGAGCGTGAAGTTGCGCACGCAACCGACGCGGTCGCCGGGCAGGCCGTCCTCGATACGGCTCTCGGCGATCAGCGGGTGCCACCCGGCATGGCCGTTGAAATCGCGCGCCAGCGCCCATACCCGGTCGACCGGCAGGTCGATGATGCCGCTGACGTAGACATTGGCCATGGGTTCTCCTCCTAACGGATGTCGAAGGTGGCGGAGCCGTAGGCGGCGCGCAGGCGTTCGGCGGTTTGCGCGGCATCCTCGGCGCCGCCGGCGGCGCTGGCGAGCATCCTCACCGTCAGCCTGGCGCTGGCGCGGCCGGAGCTGTGGCCGCGCCGGTACCAGTTGTCATAGACCGGGTTGAAGTAGGGATCGCCCCAGTAGCCGATGGGGCGGTCGCAATCCCAGCGGCAGGGCGGGCCGGAAGTGGTGCGGAGCGGCGCCAGCACATAGGGCGGCGGCGCCGGCGGGTCCACGACGGTGACGTTCACGTCGCGGGTCTCGCTCTCCACCCGGAAGGCCGGATAGCCCTGCTCCAGCGCCAGCTGCGCCGCGCGCCACAGCGCCAGGGCGGCGACGCGCTGCTTCTCGCCGTCGAGGCCGTAGTCCTTCTCGGGGTCGCCATGGGCGGACAGGCTGGGACTGACGAAGGTCACGGCGTAGAGGCCGGGCGCCAGCGCCGTCTCGGCATAGCCGTAGTCGCCCGTGGCGCTCAGCGCGGCCATGGCGGGGACCGGAGGCGGCGGCGGTCGGCTCGCGCAGCCGCCGACCGCAGCGGCGAGGATGAGGCAGGCGATCAGCAGCGACGGGCGGGGGAGCCAAGGGTCATTGCGCATCGGCCTTCGATCCTGTCAGGGCATTCGAGACGATGAATAGGTGGCACTCAATTTCGGGCGGCGCAAGGCGGCGCCGCGGTTCGCCGCCGGAAGGGTTTGGCGCGCGGAGCCGCGGCGGACGCAGAGAGTCGATTGGCGTTGTTCCCGGTCCGAACGCGGGCGGCCCCAGGTCGCCCCTGCAATGCCCTTGACATACATAGGAAAACGAACCTATACTTCCGAAATTATGTGATGGGGTCGTGCGCCCGCGGCGCGCGGCCCTTTTCGTTTTCCGGCCCCCTGACAAGCGGAGACTGAGCATGAAGCACGGCGCCTGGCCGCAGCAGCAGGAGCTGCGCGACCCCATGAAGATGAAGCGGTTCACCGTCATCGTCGCGCACCGGCGCTTCGGCAAGACCATGTTCGGCATCAACCAGTTGCTGAACGCGGCCACCAAGACGCGGCGGAAGGCGGCGCGCTATGCCTATCTGGCGCCGTTCCAGCGCCAGGCCAAGGCGGTGGTGTGGGACATCCTGAAGGACCAGGCGCGCAGCCTCAAGGACCCGCACTTCCACGAGGGCGAGCTGCGCTGCGACCTCGCGAACGGCGCCCGCATCAGCCTCTACGGCGGCGACGATCCGGACTCCCTGCGCGGCATCTATCTCGACGGCGTCGTGCTCGACGAGTTCCAGCAGATGGACCCGCGGGTGTGGAGCGAGGTGATCCGGCCGGCGCTGACCGACCGCAAGGGCTGGGCGCTCATCACGGGCACGCCCATGGGGCGCAACGCGCTCTGGCAGCTCTATGAGCGGGCCAAGACGGCGCCGGATTGGCGGGCGGCGCTCTATCGCGCCAGCGAGACCGATGCGCTCCCGGCCGAGGAGCTGGCGGCGGCGCGCGCGGTGATGTCGGAGGAGGAATATGCGCAGGAGTTCGAATGCTCGTTCGATGCCGCGATCCGCGGCGCCTACTACGGCAAGCCGATCGCGCAAGCCGAGGCCGAGAAGCGCATCGCGCGGGTGGCGCACGAGCCGAACCTGCTGGTGCATACGGCCTGGGATTTGGGGGTCGGAGACGCCACCGCCATCTGGTTCTGGCAGCGGCTGCGGCGGGAGATCCGGATCATCGACTATGCGGAGGCCTCCGGCGCCGGGCTCGACCACTATGCGCGGCTGCTGCAGGCCAAGGGCTATGCCTATGGCGAGCATGTGCTGCCCCACGACGCGCGCGTGCAGGAGCTCGGCAGCGGCAAGACCCGGGTGGAGACGCTGACCTCGCTCGGCATCCGGCCGCGGGTGCTGAGCGCGCACCGGGTCGAGGACGGCATCAACGCCGCGCGCCTGCTGCTGCCGCGCTGCTGGTTCGACGCCGAGAAGTGCGCGCGCGGCCTGGAGGCGCTGCGCAACTACCGTCCGGAATGGGACGAGCGGCGCCAGGCCTTCCGCGAGCGCCCGCTGCACGACTGGTCGAGCCATGCGGCGGATGCGTTCCGCTATCTGGCCATGGGGCTGCGCGAGGAGTCCGGAGAGCGGATGCCGAAGATCGTCTATGACGACCGCTGGATCGTTTAGGTGGTAACGAGATCTCTTGTAGGGGCGACCGGCAGGTCGCCCGCGGTGCGTCCGCGCGGCGGTTCAGGTTTGCCACGCTGCCGTCGGCTTCGATGGTTTGACCACGTCGGGATTCTCCCGGTCGCTGGCCCAATTCGCGGGATTGCTGTCGATATACTCACGGATCGCATTGAGGCCCTTGTCATCGCGGATGATGTGTTCGTAGTAGTTGCGCTGCCAGAGCGCGCCTTGCGGCACGCGGCGAAGTGCTTTGATCCGACGCGTGACGGTGGCTTTGAAGCTGCCGACGAATGAGCCCAGTGAGGCGCGGCCGGGTCCGGGCGGCGGCGCGGGGGGCCAGGCGGGGGCCCCCAAACGAGGAATACAATTAAAAAAATACCCGGGCAATGTTGGGGATAAAACAAAAAAACTACAGAAACAA
>JBGPEQ010000165.1:0-7861 GCA_041482855.1 Dongiaceae bacterium
CACCGGTGCGGGTTAGGGAGCGGCGATGACAGAGGCACCTTCCTCGGGAGCGGCGGAGGCGCGCGCGAAACCCGATCCGCTCGTGCAGGCGGCGCGTATCCGCAATCTCCTGGAGCGCGCGCAGCAATTGTTGGCGGAGGCGGCCGTGAACCCGGATGGCCAGGACAATTTCCAGATCCCCGATCCCGCCATCATCGCCGGCGCCTTTGCCGAGTTCGCCGGCCGGGCGGCGGCCAATCCCGGCCGCCTGGCGGCGGCGCAGTTCGACCTGTGGCGCGATCACCTGTCGCTGTGGAGCGCGTTCGCGCGCAAGCTCGACGGCGAAACCGTGGCGCCGCTGGCGACGCCGGCGCGCGACGACCGCCGCTTCGCCGATGCCGCCTGGAGCGAGCATCCGGCGTTCGACTACGTGAAGCAGGCCTATCTGCTGAATGCGCGCTGGATGCAATCCGCCGTGCGGCAGGTGGATGACCTGGACGCCGACACCCAGCGCAAGGTCGAGTTCTACACGCGCCAGCTGATCGACGCCTGGTCGCCTTCGAACTTCGTCACTACCAATCCGAAGGTGCTGCACGAGACGCTCGACAGCGGCGGCGAAAATCTGGTGCGCGGCCTCGAACATCTGGTCGCCGACCTGCAGCGCGGCGGCGGCCGGCTCTCGATCGCGATGACGGACGAGCGGGCCTTCAGGCTCGGCGAGAACGTGGCGGCGACACCCGGCAAGGTCGTCTTCCAGAACGACCTGATGCAACTGATCCAATACGCACCGGCGACGGCGGAGGTGCAGCGGCGGCCGCTGCTGATCATTCCGCCCTGGATCAACAAGTTCTACATCCTCGACCTGAAGCCGCAGAACTCGTTCATCAAGTGGGCCGTGGACCAGGGCCACACGCTGTTCGTCATCTCCTGGGTGAACCCGGACGAACGCCTCGCCCACAAGACCTTCGACGACTACATGTTGGAGGGCCCGCTGGCGGCGCTCGACGCCATCGAGCGCGCCACCGGCGAGCGCGAGGCCAACGTCATCGGCTACTGCATCGGCGGCACGCTGCTCGCCTGCGCGCTCGCCTGGATGGCGAAGCGGGGCGACCGGCGCGTGGCCAGCGCCACCTTCTTCACGGCCCTCACCGATTTCGCCGAGGCCGGCGAGCTCAAGGTCTTCATCGACGATGAGCAGATCCGCCTGCTCGAGGCGCATGTCGCCAAGAAGGGCTTCCTCGAGGGCCGCCACATGGCGACGGTGTTCAACCTGCTGCGCGCCAACGACCTGATCTGGTCGTTCGTGGTGAACAACTACCTGCTGGGACGCGAGCCGCTGCCCTTCGACCTGCTCTACTGGAACGCCGATTCCACGCGCATGCCAGCGGCAATGCACAGCTTCTATCTGCGCAACATGTATCTGGAGAACCGGCTGGCGCAGCCCGGCGGCATCACGCTCGCGGGCGAGGCGCTCGACCTGCGCGACATCGATATTCCGATTTATCAGCTATCGACCGAGAGCGACCACATCGCGCCGTGGAGATCGACCTATGCGCTCAGCCAGCTCGTGCGCGGCCCCTATCGCTTCGTGCTGTCCGGTTCCGGCCATATCGCCGGCGTCATCAATCCACCGGCGGCGAACAAGTATTACTACCTGACCAATGCCGCGAACCCGCCGACCTCGGAAGAGTGGCTTGCCGGCGCAGCGCGCCACACCGGTTCGTGGTGGACCGATTGGGCGGCGTGGGTCGCCCCCTATGGCGGCGGCCTGGTGCCGGCGCGGGAGCCGGGAACGGGCGCGCTCGCCGCCATCGAGGCGGCGCCGGGCTCCTATGTGCGCGTGCGCGCGGGCGACTGAGCGGGCTGTAATTCAAGCGTCCCGCACCTATATGGCCGAGTCCGACCAGATACTGGAAACGGGAGGTGCTGCATGGGCGACAATCTTTTCCAGTTCTCGCAACAACTCGCCGAACCGCCCAAGCCGCCCGGCGATCCGCCGCCGGAGCCGATGGGCGATCCCGACGTCTTCGGCGATCCCGCGCCCGATCCCGAGCCGGGAGATCCCGAACCGGACCCCGAGCCGAGCTGGGATTCCGACGAGAATTGAGTGATCTCGACCGAGTTGGAGGGCTCGATTCCCGGATGAGCACGGCGCCCGGCGATGCTATATATCGATTCGCATGTCCGACTTCGCCGAAGCCAGAAACGCGCGGCCACCGGCACTGCCGCCGCAGCGCTACCTCGACACCCTGAACGAGGCGCAGCGCGCGGCCGTCGAGGCCATCGACGGGCCCGTGCTGGTGCTGGCCGGCGCCGGCACCGGCAAGACGCGGGTGCTGACCACGCGGCTCGCGCACATCCTGACGTCCGGCCGGGCCTATCCGTCGCAGGTCCTCTCCGTCACCTTCACCAACAGGGCCGCCAACGAGATGAAGACGCGGGTGAGCGCGCTCATCGGGCGGCCGGTCGAGGGTTGGTGGCTCGGCACGTTCCATGCGCTGGCGGCGCGGCTGCTGCGGCGGCATGCGGAGCTGGCGGGCCTGAAACCGAACTTCACGATCCTCGATACCGACGATCAGATCCGGTTGCTGAAGCAGCTCGTCCAGGCCGCCAATATCGACGACAAGAAGTGGCCGGCGCGGGCGCTGCTCGGCGTCATCGAGCGCTGGAAGGATCGCGGCCTCACGCCCGACAAGGTGACGGCGGCCGAGCAGGGCGACTTCGCCCATGGCCGCGCGCTCGAACTCTACCGCGCCTATCAGGAGCGGCTGAAGACGCTTAATGCCTGCGACTTCGGCGACCTGCTGCTGCACAATCTGACGCTCTTCACCGGCCATCCCGACGTGCTGCAGACCTACCAGCGGCAGTTCAAATATATCCTGGTCGACGAGTACCAGGACACCAACGTCGCGCAGTATCTATGGCTGCGGCTGTTGGCCCAGCAGCATCGCAATCTCTGCTGCGTCGGCGACGACGATCAGTCGATCTATGGCTGGCGCGGCGCCGAGGTCGGCAACATCCTGCGCTTCGAGAGCGACTTTCCGGGCGCCCGCATCGTCAGGCTCGAGCGCAACTACCGCTCGACCCACCACATCCTCGGCGCCGCCTCCGGCCTCATCGCCCACAATCAGGGCCGCCTCGGCAAGACCTTGTGGACCGACTCGAGCGAGGGCGAGAAGGTGGCGGTGCAAGGCCTGTGGGACGGCGAGGAGGAGGCGCGCTTCGTCGGCGACGAGGTCGAGACGCGGCAGCGCAAGGGCACAGCTCTGGGCCAGATCGCCATCCTCGTGCGCGCCGGCTTCCAGACCCGCGAGTTCGAGGAGCGTTTCATCACGCTGGGCGTGCCCTACCGCGTCATCGGCGGCCCGCGCTTCTACGAGCGGCAGGAGATCCGCGACGCCATCGCCTATCTGCGCGTCCTCCATCAGCCCGACGACGATCTCGCCTTCGAGCGCATCGTCAACACGCCGCGCCGCGGAATCGGCGATACGACCGTGCGCGCGATTCACAGCCTGGCGCGGCAACAGGGCGTGTCCATGAGCGAGGCGGCCGCGCGATTGATCGAGACCGACGAGCTGAAGGCGGCCGCCCGCAAGGCGCTCGGCGTGCTGCTGCGCGATTTCGAGCGCTGGCGCAATTTGAGCGCGGGCATGCCGCAGGGCGAGCTGGCCGAAGTGGTGCTCGACGAATCCGGCTATACCGCGATGTGGCAGGCCGACAAATCGCCGGAGGCGCCGGGCCGCCTCGAGAACCTGAAAGAACTGATCACGGCCATTGAGGAGTTCGAGAACCTCGCCGGCTTCCTCGAGCATGTCAGCCTGGTGATGGAGAACGCCGAGGGCAATCCGGGCGAGATGGTCAACATCATGACGCTGCACAGCGCCAAGGGCCTGGAGTTCGACGTTGTATTCTTGCCGGGCTGGGAGGAGGGGCTGTTCCCGCACCAGCGCGCGCTCGACGAATCCGGCGCCGTCGGCCTCGAAGAGGAGCGCCGGCTGGCCTATGTGGGCCTGACCCGCGCGAAGCGGCGGGCCATCGTCAGCTATGCCGCCAACCGCCGCATCCACAACATGTGGCAGAGCGCGATTCCGTCGCGCTTTGTCGCCGAACTGCCGCGCGACCATATCGAGCGCGCTTCCGACGTCGTCGGCCTCGATCCCGGCGAAGGACCTATCCCGTCGCGCTTTGCGGAGACGCCGGGAGGATTCGCGTCGATGGCCGGGCGCTCCCATCGCCTGTGGAGCGGTCGTCCCGGTGCCGTCATCGACGTGCCCGTGCGGCCGGCTGCGCGCAGCGGGGCCAGTTATCGCGCCGGAGCACGCGTGTTCCATCAGAAGTTCGGCTATGGCCAAGTCGTCGCGGTCGACGGCAACAAGCTCGACATCGATTTCGACAAGGCCGGCGCCAAGAAGGTGATGGCAAGTTTCGTCGTGCCCGCCGAACAGGCGCACTGATCGGCCTACGTGAAGAAGATCCCGAAGTCGTCGAAAGGCCTGTGGGCGATCCGCGTCCAGTTGCCTTCCGAGCGACCACCCGAACTGGCATCCGCCGTCGAATCCGCCCTCGAGCCACTGGGCGTGGCGCTGTCGAGCTTCGAGGGTGCGGGCGGCAAGGGCTGGAGCGTCGAGGTGCTATGCGAGCAGCGGCCGCGTGCATCGGTCGTCCGGGGTGCCTTGAATGCGATCGGCGCGCCCCCAGCGGTCTTCGCCTATGTGCCGCCGAAGAACTGGGTGGCGGAGACGCAGCGGCTGCTGGCGCCGCTTCGCATCGGCCGCTTCTTCATCCATGGCGCGCATTTCGAGGGCCGGCCGCCGCGCGGCGCCATTCCATTGCAGATCGATGCCAGCATCGCCTTCGGCACGGGCCGGCACGAGACCACGCGCGGCTGCCTGCTGGCGCTCGATCGGCTGGCGCGGAGCGGGCGGCGCATCAAGCGGCCGCTCGACCTCGGCTGCGGCAGTGGCATCCTGGCGCTGGCCGCGGCGAATCTGTGGAATGTGCCGGTGCTGGCCGTCGATACCGACCTGAACTCGGTGGCGGTGGCGCGCGAGAACCTGCGCATCAACCGCGCGGCGGATCGGGTGCGGGTGGTCAAGAGTCACGGGTTCGGGGCTGCCGCCGTGCGCCGCGCGGCGCCGTTCGATCTCATCGTCGCCAATATCCTGGCCGGACCGTTGTGCCGGCTGGCGCGCGGCTTCGGCCGGCATCTGGCGCCCGGCGGCGTCGCGATCCTGTCGGGGTTGATGAACGATCAGGAACCGCAGGTGATCGCGGCGCAGGAATGCCACGGACTCAAACTGCAGCGCCGCTGGCGGTCGGACGATTGGTCGGTGCTTGAGTTCCGTCGAGCCGCTCAACGAAAACGGCGGCCCCCGCGAAGGGGCCGCCGTCATTCGCCATGAACGCCGTCGAAGCGTCAGGCGACTTGCGAGGCGTGGTTCGTGTTGGCCGGCCGCAGCGAGCGGACGGCGAGCTCTTCCGCCACCCAATCGATATCGCCGCGCACCATGCCGATGTCGTCGAGCGTACGGTTGTCGAGCGCGTTCAGGTCCTGGGCCGCCGCACGGCTGCGGGCCCAGCGGCGCACCGCCTCGAGCGGATCGGCGCCGTCGACATGGCCGGCAGCAGTCATGCCGGCGGCGACGGCCGGAATGTCGGCCCGGGTGATGCCGATATCGCGCAGCATGCGGTCATCGAGCGCGCTCAGCTCGCGATAAGCCGCGCGCCGCTCGCTCCAAGCCGCGAGGCTCCCGCCAAGCACGGCAAACAGATTGCCGAGGGCGATGCTCACGCTCGGCGCCTGCCGCGACGCTACGGACTCGGCGATGGCAGCGATCTCGAAGCGCCCCACACCGATATCCTGGAGCATCCGGTCTTCGAGCTGCTCCAGCCGATCGACGATTGCCTTGCGCCGCAGGGGGCGCAGGATCGCCGCCGTCAGGCCGCGCAGGGCGCCGCCGACGGTCTCCGGCACAATGGTCTGGGTGACGGCGGCCGGCGCCATCGCGCGGCCCAGCATCACCTTTTCGCTCGCAGTAAACCGGGTCATGATAGTTCCCTTCCGATACAATTCCAGTGGCCGGCAACCGCTGCCGGCATTACCTATGACAACGGAGCTAATATAGGGGCATCGACCCCCTTTGGTCAGGGGGTATTGTGCATCGCAGCAATGCACCTTCTGCATGGTTAATGGCACGTTAAAAATGTCTTAATTTCAACACATTGCGGCACGTACTGGACGCGGAACCGGGGATGAAATCGATGTCTGAATGTCGCACTGCATACCAGGGCGATGAGGTCGTGGACAGGCTGCTGCGGAAGGCGGGATCGCCCTACGGCGCAGCCGATCTGGCGGGTCTTGTGGCCGGGGTGGCGGGGGCGCCGGATCCGGCCGACCCTGAAGCCTGGATCGACCTGGTGGCCAGCAATGCCAGCGATGCGCTGAAGGCGCAGCTGCGGGCCTATCGCGCCGAGCAGGCGACGAGGGCGCCCCATGGGAGTCCGGCGGCTGCGACCGCGCGGGTCGCCGCCTTGCGCGCCGAATTGCAGCGGCGCGGGTTGACTGGCTTCATCGTGCCGCGCGCCGACGAGCACCAGGGCGAGTATGTGTCGCCGCGGGCCGAACGGTTGGCCTGGCTGACTGGCTTCACGGGATCGGCCGGACTGGCCATCGTCCTGCCGCAGGCGGCCGCCGTCTTCGTCGATGGGCGCTATACCCTGCAGGTGACGCAGCAGGTCGATACGGCGCTGTTCGTCGCCCGCCATCTCACGGATCAGCCGCCCGAGGCCTGGATCGCGGAGACCCTGCCCGGGGGCGGCAAACTCGGCTATGACCCCTGGCTGCATACGCCGGATGGGCTGGAATCGTTGCGGCGGGCGGCCGTCCGCGCTGGCGGCGAGTTGGTGCCCTGTGCCGACAACCCGCTCGACGCCGTTTGGACCGATCAGCCGGCGCCGCCGATTGCGCCGGTCCGGCCCCATGAGTTGCGCTACACCGGACGCGAATCGGTCGACAAGCGTACGAGCTTGGGGGCCAAGTTGGCCGCGGACAAGGTCGATGCAGCGGTGCTGACGGCGCCCGATTCGCTCGCCTGGCTGCTCAACATCCGCGGGGGCGATGTGCCGCGGACGCCGCTGCCGCTGGGATTCGCCGTGCTGCATGCCGACGGTGCGGTCGACTTGTTCATGGACCGGCGGAAGTTCGTGCCCGGACTGGAAGCGCATCTCGGCAACGCCGTGCATGTTCGCGCGCCGGATCAGCTGGCTCCCACGCTCGATCGCCTCGGGCAGGAGAAGCGCCGGGTGCTGGCAGATCCGACGAGCGCGGCGGCCTGGATTTTCGACCGGCTGGCGGCGGCAGGAGCGGAAGTCGTGCGCGGCAGCGATCCCTGCGCCTTGCCCAAGGCCTGCAAGAACGCGGTGGAGATCGATGGCACGCGGGCGGCGCATCGGCGTGATGGTGCCGCCGTGACTCGCTTCCTGGCCTGGCTGGCGCAGCATGCCGGCAGCGGCGAACTCACCGAAATCGAGGCCGCCGAGCAGTTGGCGCAGTTCCGGCGCGGCAACGAGCTGTTCCGCGATTTCAGTTTCGACACCATTTCCGGCGCCGGCCCCAACGGCGCCATCGTGCACTACCGCGCGACGCCAGCGAGCAACCGCCGCATCCAGCAGGGCGAGCTGTATCTCGTCGACTCCGGCGCCCAGTATCTGGACGGCACCACCGACATCACGCGCACTGTCGCCATCGGTTCACCTACGGCGCAGATGCGCGATCACTTCACGCGCGTACTGAAGGGCCATATCGCGCTCGGCGCGGCGCGTTTTCCGCGCGGCACCACCGGCAGCCAGCTCGACGCCCTCGCCCGGACGGCGCTGTGGGCCG
>JBGPEQ010000166.1:0-7828 GCA_041482855.1 Dongiaceae bacterium
CATTGGCCTCGCCGGCCTGCTTCTGGGCATGGCTGTCGTGCCCCCCGCCGCTGCCCAAGGGCGCGGCGACCACGATACGCCGGCAACTCAAGGGCAGTCGGAATCCGGTCGCTGGCAATACAGTCCGCCCGACTGCCGGACGAGCGCCGACGGCTGGGTGATGTGCCGCGACCGCAATGGATATTGGCAGCGCGATCACTACGATCCGGACTTCGGCGGCGGCTGGGGCAATGGCTACGGCGGCGGCTATGGCTACGGCGTGCTGCCGCCGCAGGCGATCGTGCGCAATCTGCAGCGGAACAACTTCACCTACATCTCGCCGCCGGTACTCGCGGGCCAGTTCTACCAGGTCAAGGCGCTCGATCCGTACGGCCGCAAGGTCAAGGTCTACGTCGACGCCTATAGCGGCCGCATCGCGAAGGTAAAGTAGTCGCCGGGAGAATCAGCCCGACCGCGGGGCATCCTCCCGCGGCGGCCGGAGCGCGGCCACATCCTCGATGAGGCGGGCGAGAAGAAATCGACCAGCAGGCCGTTGCGGCCATCCGGGCCGACCGCTGAATTGGCAATTGCCGCAATGGGATGCGGCGACGAGCTGCGACGACACGCAATCGTCGGCATGATTAAGCAGTCATTAACCGTCGCGGCTTAGGCTCGGCGTTCCGAAGCGAGAGATGCCTTTAGGAGGACGAACGATGCGGGGCGTTAGGGGACTTCTTTCCGCACTGCCGCTGGCGTGCTGGTTGCTGGCCGGCTGCACGGAGAATGTCACGCCGAGCTATCAGGGGCCGGCGGCGACGAATCCGAGCGCGGCGACGATCACCGTCAGCGTCCCGTCCGAGCAGTACGCGGTCAGCCAGAACAGCTCTTGGATCCAGATCGCCGCGATCGACGGCAAGTCCACCGGCCATGTGCAGTCGGTGCGCGTTTCCACGGGCGAGCATCGGATCACGGTGCGACATGCCGATCCCTACGGCACGGTCTACGGCAATATCAGATACGCAGACGTGAGGTTCACAGCCGAGGCCGGCGGCCGCTACCGGATCGACGGCAAGTATTGCTGCGGCTTCTATCTCGGCGAGTTCGATCTCGTGGCCGTCGACGAGCAATCGGGACGCGAGATCGCCCACACGCTGCCGGCCAGCCAGGTCCGCCTGACCGGTCCGTAAGCGGACGATCGCCGCGCGGTTTCACCGAACTGGACCGCCGCCGCATCCGATCCTAAGCTCCGACCGTAGGGATGGCAGTCTTCCCTACGGAGGAAAGGCGATGCGGCACTTGAAGCGAGTCTTCACGATCCTGCCCGTGCTGGGCCTGCTGTTGGCCGGCTGCGTGGTGGGGCCCGCGACCTACCAGGGACCGCCCGGCGACGATCAGAATGGCGCGACCGTGACCGCCGGAAGGGTGGCCGAGAGCTATTCGGCGAGTCAGGGCGGCGCCTGGATTCAAATCGTCGCCGTCGACGGCCAACCGAGCGGACTGGCGGCGCGCGTGCGCGTTTCGCCGGGCGAGCACCGCTACACGGTCCGGCACTTCGACGGCTACGCGACCTTCTACGGCAATATCAGGTCCGAGGACGTCACCTTTCCGGCCGCGGCCGGCGGCCGCTACCGGATCGACGCCTCCTACTGCTGCGGCTTCATCCTCGGCGATTTCGACCTCACCGTCGTCGATGAGGCCACGGGGCGGCAGATCGCTGCAGTCAGCGTCAACGAACAATAGCCGCGAGCCGGTCACGACCGTTGTGCGTCACGGCAGCGCCCGCTGCGCGCGCGGCGGCACGAGGCTGTAGGGCGCCTCCACACGAACCTCCCTTGCGCGGGGTATGTCGCCGCGGCCGGGATTGCGCTAGGCTCGGGCGGTCACTGCCAGGGAGGGCCGGCCATGGGTCTGGTCATGCGCAGGTTGCTCGGCGCGGCCGTCGCCGCCGGCTTGATTGTCGCCGGGCCGGCGCAGTGGAGCGCGGCGGACGAGCCGGAGAAACTTACCGGTCGGCTGCTGGTGGCCACGCCGAAGATGGAAGACCCGACCTTCGCCCAGTCGGTCATCTATCTGGTCGCGCATGACGACAAAGGCTCGCTCGGCGTGATCGTCAACGAGCCGGTGAAGGACGTCAGCTTCGGCGAGCTGTTCGATCTCATGCAGCAAACACACCGGGAACTGGCGGGAAAGCTGACCGTGCATTTCGGCGGCCCGGTCGAGCCGCGCGTCGGCTTCGTGCTGCACACCAAGGACTACATGCTGGCGCAGCACGAACTGGCGGCTGGCGACATGGCCGTCACCACCGACCCGGACATGCTGGCCGCGATCGCCGCGGGCCACGGCCCCGCCAAGTACATCGTCATCCTCGGCTATGCCGGCTGGGGGCCGGGACAGCTGGAGATGGAAATGCAGCTGGGCGACTGGCTGGTCGTGCCTGAAGATCCCGACCTGATCTTCGCGCCCGATCCCCAGAAGATCTGGCAGCGGGCGTTGGCCAAGTACCAGACGACGCTCTAGCGACCCAAAAAGTAATTGCCCCTGCCGCCTCCAAAAATAACGCCATGGAAGCCGGCAGGGGCAAGGGGAAAAATCTCTTGCGGCGGTGCACTCCCGCCTGAACAATGGATCGATCTTCGCACCCCGCTGTAACTGAGATGTGGCAGCAGCCGTCCTCTTTGTAACGAAATGCAAACGCCGATGGTTACCGGCGTTTAAAGGCGCGCCGGGACCGTCGCCCGCTACTCCTGCTCTCCGATATGGACGCCGTCGCGGCAGTTCGGGCAGCAGTCCGACGTGGGCCCAAAATCACGGCAGATCTTTGCCATCGCCAGCCTTCATGTCCTCGCGCGTTGTCGCCGCCCGCGCGTTCAATTCACCAATCGAACGGATCAGCCGCCAGCCGGCGGCCGAGCAGCATCGCGTCCGCGACGAGACGCAGCGGGGCAGCATCGACGTCGCTCCTGCGCGCATCGAGAAGCTCGGAGAAATGCCGATAGATTCGCTGGTATTCCTCGCTGGCGGCTTCCACGACCAGCTTTCCGTCGACGGAAAGCGCCGCGCCGCCCTTGAACAGGCGCGCCGAACGACCGTCCGCGGTCTCGATCTTCATGTGCCACTGTTCCGCGCCTTTCTCACGCCAGTCGAAGTCGGCGGAGAGTGCCGGCGGAGGCCGATCGGCCGTGGAAAAGACCAGAGTTGCCGCGATCGGCGTGTGCCGGTTCGAGGGATAGACGAGTTCGGCGCTCTTGACGAAGGGCGTGCTCGGCATGATCCGGGCGAAGATCGAGAGCGCATTGATGCCGGGATCGAACACGCCGAAGCCGCCGGGCTCCCAGACCCAATCCTGGCCCGGATGCCATTTCTTCACGTCCTCCCGCCACTCGATCCGAACGGAGCGCACGCCGCCCTCGGCGAGCAGATCACGCGCCTTGTCGACCGCCGGGTTGAAGATGGAATGCCAGGTCGCGAACAAGACTCGCCCCTTCCCGTTGGCACAGGCTTCGAGGTCGGCCAGCTCCGTCAAGGTCGCGGCCGGCGGTTTTTCGAGCAGGACATCCTTGCCGGCGTGCAGCGCCTCGCGGGCGATCGCGTGGCGCGCGCCCGGGGGCGTATTGACGGCGACGATCCCGACGTCCGGCAAGGCGCGATAGAGCTCGGCCGCGGTCCGGAAGCTTGGCAGGTCGCGATGGCCGAGCCCGCGGGAGCTGACCACCGCCGCGAGCGTGAAATCGTCGCTCGCATCGACTACGGGCAGATGCTGATCCTGCGAAATCTTGCCGAGCCCAACGATGGCGATCTTGCGCTTGGCCATAGGAACGACTCTCCGTGCGGACACGCTAAGAGATCAACGGCAAGTTAGTGTGGTGCGCGCGGCCGGACTCGAACCGGCATGGCCGTCAGGCCTTTGGATTTTGGGCCCGCTCTGACCGCTTATCCTATTTCTATCCGGCAGTGCAAACTCCTTCGCTAAGCGCCTGGCGTAGATAGACTTTCTGTCTAGCGCAACCGACTTTGCGTAGCCGGGGCCGCGAAGCAGCTGGTTCTCTGGCGGCCCCTGGTTGGCCCCTGGATTTCCGGCACAGGAGGGAGCGAGCGCATGGCAAAGATCAAGCTTGCGAAGACTGCAGTCGACGCGGCGATTTTCCGCAGCAAGGAGTACGAGCTGCGGGACACCATCGTACCCGGGTTTCTTCTGAAGGTCACGCCCGCCGGCCGAAAGATCTTCATGGTCCAGTATCGCGCCAACGCAGGCGAACGCCGGAAGCCGGCGATCGTCAGATTCGACGAACTCAGAGTCGAGCAGGCGCGCTCGATCGCCCAGGACTGGCTCGCCGATGTGCGTAAGGGCAAAGACCCGAGCGCCGAAAAACGGCGGCGCGCGATGCCCCGAGCGTGAAAGAACTGTGCCCAAGTTCATGGAAGATTACTCGAAACCAAAAACCGAGCACGAACGGTAGAAAGCAACCAAGGCCAAATAGACCGGCACATCGTTCCCAATCTCGGCGCCCTCAAGGTGCGTGAGGCGACTCGGGTGGACGTGTCAGGCCTCATCGCCCGGATGAAGAAGAACCGATAGCCGCGTTCTCTCCAGCCCGCGCAAGACGTTCGATATGTCCGAGGTCTGGGTTTCCGAGACGACGGCACCAATCCGTGCCGTCACATCCCAAATTACCCGGAGAAGGGCACGACGCGGCTGATCACCGACGATGAAATGGTCCGGCTGTTCGGCTATCTCGACCGCGCCGATGCGGAGGGGCTGGAGCACCCATTCCTCACCCTCGGCATCCGGCATCGCGCCACTACCGAGGTCGCAAATTCAGACGTCCCGGTGAAGGCCAGCATGCAGCTCACGGCGCACAAGACCGTGACCCAGTCCATGCGCTACGTCCACACCGAGGACAATTCGAAGCATCCCTAGCACAGCGACATGTCGACTGGTTCCGCCTTGACCCCGGGGCGGCCACACGTCTGATATAGGTGTCGAGGAAGTGTCCGACACCGACCCAAACATACCTCCCAATGACAGGGTATCCGTCAGACCGTGGCAAGCATGGAGACCTTGAGAGTCGACAGAGGCGCGGAGCCGGTCCGGCTGGCGATTGCGGCGATCCTGTTCTTCGCCATCGTCCTCGCGGCCTGTCAGCCGATTGCGGCGTTGGCGGCGCCGCCAACGGGTTCGACCGCGCATTCCGCGACGTTGTTGGCCGTCGCGTCGGGGCGCCATGCCGACCTGGAGCTCGAGGCGCTGCTGCCGACGACGCTGGGGGGTGTGGCGCTGACCATCGAGAGTCAGGCCGGCACGGACCTGTCGACACAGAGCGCGCCCTTCGACGCCTTCCTGGCCAGCCTGGGCAAAACGCGGGCCGACTTTTCGCTCGCCAGCGCCTATTCGCAGGGAGGGCTCAAGGCCGAGGTGGGTGCCTGGCGCGTGAAAGGCGCCGATCCCGCTTTGCTGCTGCCGGGCTTCAAGGCGGCCGTACAGGCCTCCAGCACGACCCCGCTCACCCAGGTCGAAGAGGATTCTTGCCGGGCGCGCGGTCACCCGCATCGGCGATCCGGGTCAGCTGACACAAGGACCGCTCTACGTCGTCGTGCGCGACAACGCCCTGTTGTTCGTGCAGACCACCGAGCGCACGCTCGCCGAGGAGGCGATGGGCAAGATGCCGGAGTAACGTCCTCGGCGCGTCGCCGGCTCGCCAGCCGCGCCACCGCACATCATACTTCGGCGTTCACGATGAACCCGGCGTCCACGAGCAGCGTCGCCGAGGTCACGTAGCTGGCATCGTCCGACAGCAGGAAGGCGATCGTCGCGGCCAGTTCTGCCGGTTTGCCGATGCGGTGCAGCGCGATGCGTTCGAGGTAGTATTTCATGGCGTCAGGCGACTCAAGCAACGAGGCGCTCATGTTCGTGGCTACGGCGCCCGGCTCCACGACGTTGACGCGGATGCCTTGCCCACCCAGCACCGAACCGAGGGCCTTGCCCAACATGCTGATGGCGCCCTTGGTCCCGCAATAGGCGACCTGCGTCGGCGCCCCGACATGCGCCGAAATGGAGCTGATCATGACGATGGCCCCGCCATGGCCCTCCGCGATCATCTGCCGGGCTGCCTCCGTGCACACCACCCAAGTGCCGCGCACGTTGGTCTCGAACAGCTTGTCGAAATCCTCGATGGACGTGGCGTCCCAGGTCATGAAGGGGTTGATCGCGGCGTTCGACACGACGTAGTCGAGGCGCCCCCCACGCCGCGCCACCTCGTGCACCATGGCCTTGACGGCCTCCGGGTCGCGCATGTCGGCGATCACGGGAAACGCTTCCCCGCCCGCCTCCTTCACCAGCCGCAGCGTCTCGCTGGCGTCGCCGGTCGGCCGCTGGTTCACGGCGACGAGTGCGCCCTCGGCGGCCAAGCGCACCGCAGTCGCCTGCCCGATGCCGGTGGTGGCTCCGGTGACCAGGGCCACCTTGCCCACGAATCGACGTTCCATGATGTCCTCCTGCCCGCGGCAGCCTCTGCGGTCAATTCATTCTTCCGGTCGTCGCCGCTTCCCCGGTTTCGGACCGCTGATGCGGATCAGAAAATGGCGATGGGGTTCCAAGGCAAGCCCGTGGCGCCAGGCAGGCGCAGGGGCAGGCCAACATGATTTCCCAACGCCCTGCTTACTCGCTGGCCTGAGCCAGATCCGGGAGCGCGCTGCGCTCCCGGATCGAGATGGCTCGTGGTGGCGGAGCCGACGCTACTGGGCGCCTGCCGTCGCCGCGAGGATGGTGTCGACATTGTCCTTGGTGACGAAGATGAGGCCCGAATCCCCGATGGCCGGCAGCGGGTTCTGGAGCCAGTGGTCCATGTTCAGGTTGCGAATGATGTCGTTGTGGAAGGTGTAGAGATACGAGACCGCGAAGAAGTCCATCGTCTCGTATTTCTCCATGTTGATCATCTTCACCGTGCCGTCCTTGATGCTGTTCAGGAAGTCACGGCCGGCCTCGTTGGAGGTGATGATGATCTTGCCGGACTCGCCGGCCTCGGTGACGGCGCGCACGATGCCCGGCCCGGCTTCGGAATCGAAACCCACCATGCCGGTCAGGTTGGGGTGGCCCTAGATGATGGCCGCGGTGTTGGCAGCCACCTGCTCGACATTGGTGCCGGACTCCTCATCGGCCACCACCGTGACGCCCGGGCATTCCTTGGCCAGGGCGTCCCGCAGACCTTGGCGAGCCTGGATGAAGTTGCTGGCGGCGAGGAACGAGATGGTGCCGATCTCGCCGGTCTTGAGGCCCGCTTCGGCGTGGTAGCGGCACTGATACTGGCCGTGCTGGTAGCCCAGGTTGTACCAGTTGGTGCCCAGATAGGTCAGGCGCTTGGACATCGGCAGGTCGCCGTCGGTCACGACCGTGGGAACCTGCTTGTCGATGCACTTGTCGACCTCGGAGGCGAGGGCATCGTCCCAGCCACCCACGACGATCACGCCCGCCGGGTTCTTGGTGCATTCGGCGTCGACGGTCGTGATGAAGGCGCCCAGATCGACCGACGTGGGGCCGGAGATGCGCACCTTGACGTTCAGCGCCTTGCGCGCCGATTCAAGGCCCGGATAGACCCGCTCCACGAAGAGCGGCAGGTTCGAGGCGTTGCTGATCCAGACATACTCCTGGTCGCTGCGGCTGGGATCGCCAATCGGAACGTCCAGCCCCGTGGGCCCGGTGGTCGTCTTGGAGTTGGGGTCGGTCGCCGCGAGGATGGTGTCGACATTGTCCTTGGTGACGAAGATGAGGCCCGAATCCCCGATGGCCGGCAGCGGGTTCTGGAGCCAGTGGTCCATGTTCAGGTTGCGAATGATGTCGTTGTGGAAGGTGTAG
>JBGPEQ010000167.1:0-7795 GCA_041482855.1 Dongiaceae bacterium
AAGAACCATTCGATCGCTTCGCCCGCTTCGGCGAGCTTGCGGCTGTTGACGATGGCGCGGTGCCCCTTCACCGAGAAGACGAAGCCGTCCGGCGTCGCGTCGCGCCATTTCCCGAAGCTTGCCGCCGACTGCGCGCGGTAGAACGTGCCGTTGATCTCGATGGTGGTGAGATGGCGGCTCGCGTAGTCGAGTTCGTCCGCCTGCTTGAGGTCCGCCGGGTAGAAGGTCCCGCGCCATGGCTCATAGGTCCAACCGCCAATCCCGACCCGGATCATCGTCGCGCCGCCTCCTCGTTCGCGCGGAAGTTACGGGAGCGACGGAGTCGAAGGAGGCGGCGAAAGCGGACAGGCCGCCCGACGGAGTGCCGGCGGCTGCATCGCGCGCGGTTCAACCAACCACCGCCGCAGAGCGAGATTCAAGGAACTCGCGAATGACCCGCGCCGCATCGATGATGTCGGCCTCCAACGCCGCGCGCGTCGCCTTGACGTTGCGTTTCGAGAGCGCTTCCAGCAACTCGCGGTGGTGATCCTGCCCGGTGCGAAATCCGATCTCAGACAGCGCGAGGTTCAGCAATGGACCTGCCTGGAGCCAGAGCATTTCGATCACCTGTAGCGCGACCGGCATGCGGGCGGCTTGATAGAGAGTGAAATGCAACTCCTGATTCTTTGCAAGATATGTGGATGTGTGCTGCGGCTTCAGCCGCGACATCTCGGCGTGCACCTGTTGCATTCGGCGCAGATCTGCGTGCGCGATCAGACTGGCGGCCTTCTCGGTGACCATGCCTTCCACCGCAACGCGGATACGGCAGATCTCGTCGAACTGCTCGGCGGTCATCAGCGGCAGGGTGACCGAGCGCGTGGGCAGCATGACCAGCGCGTGTTCGGCGACCAGCCGGCGCAGGGCCTCGCGCACCGGCATCGCACTCGTGCCGAGCGCCGCCGCCATGGCGCGAATGGTGATTGTCGCTCCCGGACGAATCGCGCCGGACATGATCGCCTTCTTCAGCTCGAGATAGGCGCGGTCGTGGAGCGTCTCGCGTTCCAGCTTGGATACCCGGAAGGCAGGGTTGTCCGAAGCTAGCTTGGGGGATTTCATCAAACACCGTCGACAATGTCTCGATCTTGCGCCGTCGCGTCAGGAGCGAGGACAAGCCCGCATCCGCGGACCGGAACCCGGGTGGTCGCCTTGACTTGCCACGGCACCCGCTCATAATATCTCTTTTCTAGTGATCACACATCACTAATAATGCCGAAACATGGATGGCACGCCGGTGCGGTCGCTCGGCGGGACGATCCCGGCAGGCGATAGCGTCGCGATCGAGTGAAAAAAGATCCGCTTGCCGAGTGGAAGGGGGGAAACGGCGTGTCGACACGGCGAGCGACCGGCGCGCGCAACACAGGGAGACGAGAACGATGCAAACGAAATCGCTATTGCTTTCGAGACGGCTGTTCCTGGCGTCGACCGGCGCAGCTGCGGTCGGTCTGACGGCCGTCCGGTCTTATGCCGATACCCTGGACGACATCCGGGCGGCGGGCGTGCTGACGGTCGGCAGCGGCGTCATGGGCAGCAAGCCCTGGATCTGGAAGAACGAGGACGGCTCGCTCTCCGGCATGGACTACGACATGGTCCAGTACCTCATCACGAAGCTCGGCGTGCCCAAGGCCGAATTCGTCAGCGTGGAGTGGGAGACGCTGATTCCCGGCCTCAAGTCCAAGCGCTGGGACATCATCTTCTCCGGCATGACCGTCACCGAAGAGCGCCGGCAGGGCTCCGGCATCGAATTCTCGCGGCCGTATTTTTTCGAAAGCGACCGCATCGTCGTGAAGTCGGATTCGCCCTACCAGAAGCCGGAGGATCTCGCCGGCAAAACCCTCGCCGTGCCCATCGGCACCGTCGAGGAGATCCAGGGCAACAGCCTGGTGGCCAAGGGCATCGGCAAGGAGACCAAGGCCTTCAACGACATCGCCGGCTGCTTCCTGGCGCTGCAGGGCGGCCAGGTCGACGCCGTGATCATGGACAACACGACCACCGCCGGCCAGATCAAGGTGACGCCCAACCTGCGTACGATCGGCGGCGTCTACAATCTGGCGGCCGATCCGAAATGGCAGGATGCGCAGGATAAGGCGCCCTACAAATACGGCGGCGACGGCGTCGGCGTGCGCAAGGAGGACACGGCGCTGCTGGCGGCGATCAACGATGGGCTCGACGCCATGGATGCCGACGGCGCGCGCGAGGCGATCCTCAGGAAGTACGGCGTTTGGGACGAATCGCTGACCAAGGCGAACATGATGAACAAGTAGACGGGCCCGCGCTGAACCTGTCGTAATAGGATACGGGCGTCGCAACCGCCGGGTTGCGACGCCCGATTTGTTTTGCAGGCCGCCGCCATCGCCGGCTCGGCAGGGGGAACCAGACGCCATGTACGCCTTCTTCGCCGAGTTCGTGCCCGAACACCTCGTCTATCTCCTGGAAGGCGCGGTCGTGACGCTCGAGCTGACATTCTGCAGCATGGCATTGGGCATCGTCCTCGGCATCGTCTCGGCCACCACGGTCATCGCCGGGGGGCGGGCGGCTAAGGCGGTCGTCGAGGCCTATGTCAGCATCTGCCGCGGCGTGCCGCTGATCGTCATCCTCCTCTTCGTCTATTTCACGCTGCCCGATCTCCATATCCGCCTGCCGGCCTTCTGGGCCGGGGTCGTCGGCCTGAGCTTCAATCTCGGCGCCTATCTCAGCGAGGTCTTTCGCGCGGCGATCATGGCCGTCGATTCCGGGCAGATGCAGGCGGGCCTTTCCCTCGGCATGAAACGCGTAGTGATCTATCGCAAGATCATCCTGCCGCAAGCCGCGGTCATCGCCATTCCCACGGTCGGCGGTTACTTCATCTCGCTGCTGAAGGACTGCGCCCTCGTCTCCTTCATCGCCGTCGACGAATTGTTGCGCCACGGCACCTACATCATCTCCGCCACCTTCCGCAGCATGGAGACCTATTTCCTGATCGGCGGCATCTACTATGCGATGAGTGTAGTCGCCGCGCGCGCCGTGCGCTGGCTCGAGATGCATCTCCGCCCGGCCTATCTCAGGGTGTGAGGGAGCCGGCTGCGGCCGGCCTCAGGGCGCGACGTCCTCGAGCGCCTTGCCCATGGCGTCGACGACCTCGTCCATCGTCGCGTCGTCGATCACCGTCGCCATGGAGACCATGCCGCCCGGGCCCATCTGCACGCCGTGATTGAGACAGGCGAGATGGAAACGGGCGCTGAGATCAGGATTCGGGATGTCGGAGCCGGGCAAGGGCTTCGTCTTCGAGAAATAGAGCCCCATCACCGAGCCGTCCAACAGGATGAAGAGCGAAAGCCCGAGCGTCTTGGCCTTGGCTTCGAGCGACTGCCCCAGGCGGCTGGCGAGCGCGTCCATCTTGCCGATCCGCTCGGGCGTGAGTTGCTCGATCGCGATCCGCCCGGCGATGCTGCCGAGCGCATTGCCGTTGAACGAGCCGCCATGATAGATCCCGCCTGGATGCGTCGGATCGGCGAGGTCCATGATCTCCGCCCGCCCACCCACGGCGCCGACCGGCACGCCGCCGCCGATGAATTTGCCGAGGAAGGTGATGTCGGGTTCGAGGCCGAATTTTTCGGCCGAGCCGCCCGGCGCCAGGCGGAACATCAGGCAGTCGTCGAGCACGAAGAGCGCGCCCGCGCGCCGCGTAGCGTCCTGGACCCGTTTCAGGAAGCCCGGCAGGGCCGGCATGACCACGCCGGTATACATGACCGGCTCGAGCATCACGGCCGCGATGTCCGGGCCGCGCTGCGCGAGAAGGCGCTCGAAGGACTCGGCATCGTTGAACTCGGCCAGCAGCGTGTGGCCGGGGATTTCGCCCTGCCCATGCAGACCCGCCTCGAGATCGCTATAGGTGCCGTGATAGCCGCCGCGGGCCTTGACGATCAGCGGCCGGCGCGTGAAGCCGCGCGCCAGCTTGACCGCCAGCATGCTGGCCTCGGTGCCGGAATTGGTGAGCAGCACCTTGTCGAAGATCTTGATACGCTGGCGCAGGGTCTCGGCGAATTCGATCTGCGGGCGCGACGTGCCGAGCCAGGCCCAGCCATTGGCCGCCGCCTTGGCCAGGCCCTCGACGACCGGCGGATAGGCATGACCGTGGATCAGGCTGAGGCCATTGTAGTTGAGATCGACATAGCGGTTGCCGTCGACATCCCAGAGATACGGCCCGGCGCCGCGCTCATGCACGACCGGATAGGGCAGGTGAAATCCGAAATTCCGCGTCACGCCGCCCGGAAGGCTCTGCTTCGCCCGCGCGATGAGCTCGGCCGATTTGACCGTGCGCGCCCGATAGGTTTCCTCGATGCTGTTCAGCGCCATGCGCCCGCCCCCCTCGGCGCCGATCAGCGGCGGCCCGTGCCCGTCTTGATCACGGCGACGGCATCGATTTCGAGTTTGGCATTCACCAGGAGCCCGGCGACCTGGACCGCGGCGCTCGCCGGCCGATTGTCGCCGAAGGCCGCGCCGCGCGCCTTCGAATAGACGGCGTAGTCCGCCAGATCGGTCAGATAGGCCGTGATCCGAACCACGTCCTGCATCCCCGCGCCGGCCTTCTCGAGCGTGCGCGCGACATTGGCGAAGCACAGCTTCGCCTCCTCCTCGAAACTCTTGGCCGTGACCTTGCCCGAGGCATCGTTGCCCACATGGCCCGAGACATGGATCGTCGTGTAATCGCCCATCTCCACCGCCACGGCGTCGCTGAACGTGCCGAACAACTCGTTCGGGATGCGCTTGAACATTCCGTCCTCCCCCGTGCTTGGATGTGTGATCACATCATCTGTGATCCTATTTGAACGGTGTCGGTGAGTCAATCTCGGGGCCGGAGCGCCAGCGTTTCGCCGCCCACGACAACGCTGAAGTCCCCCGCGCCGGCGCGCTCGACCAAGGTCAGCAGCACGGCCTTGCCATGGGTCGCGCGATGGACGGCGCCGGTGACGTGGCCAACCGGCCGGCCGTCTCGCAACACGGGCGCGTGGGTCAGCGGCAGGGCCGTGCGGCATGCAAGTGTAAAGGCGAGGATCTGCCACACCGGCGGGCGCCGCCGCTCGCGCGCCACCGCCGCGCGGCCGATGAACCCGCGGTTGGCGTCGACATCGAGACTGGCATCGATTCCTGCGGCGACGGCGGAAATCTGAGGGTTCGCCTCGCTGCCGAAGCGCCGCAACCCCTGCCCGATCGCCAGCGCTTCGGCAGCGAGCGAGCCGGCATGCCGAAGCCCATGCCTTCCGCCGGCAGCGGCGATCCGTTCATGCAGGCCCCAGGCGAATTCTGTCGGCGTCAGCAAATAGAAGCCGGCAGGCGCGGGCCAGCGGAGCAGCAGTCCCGGCGCATAGCCGAGCTCGATCTCGCGGCTGGCGCCCCGCTCATCCGGGAGCTTGCCACAGAGCATGCCGAGCAGCGCCGGCGCCTCGGGTCCGACGAGCGCCAGCGTCGCCCAGCCGGAACTGACGTCGACCAGGCTCGTGCCGCTCGCCGGCCGGTGCCGCTCGATCCACGCATCCAAACGGGTCGCCTGCTCGGGCTCCGCGATGAGCAGCCAACTCTCGCCGGCGAGCCGGAGAAGCGTCGGCAGCGCCTCGACGCCGCCCCATTGGTTCAACATCGGCGCGCTCAACACGCGACCGACGGCGACATCGGTGACGGCGCCGCTCAGTTTGCGCAACAGCGCCTCGGCCCGCGGCCCGTCCAGGCGGAGCTTGCAATCGCTGGAGCGGTCGAACAAGGCGAGGCCCTGTTCGGCGGCCGTCACCTCGGCCTCGACCTTCGCTGCGGCATCGCCGGCGCCGCCGAACCAGATCGGGCGCTCCCAGCCGAGCACGCTGACGAAATGCGCGCCGCGCGCGGCGAGCGCGTCGTGCAGCGGCGAGCGGCGGATCATCCGGGTGTCGCTGAAATCGAGATCGGCGGCCGGCAGCCGACACATATGCGTGACCACCTCGCTGGCGCGGTCGCGCAGATACCCGGTAACCGCCTGGCTCGCGGCGAACCGGCGGATGTCGAGCCGCGTCGCATCGAGGCTCGGCCGGCCGTCCAGGATCCATTCCGCGGTCAAGCGGCCGGCGCCGGCCGAGAGCGCGATGCCGCTCGAGTTCATGCCGGTCGCGAGATAGCAGCCGCGCACCGCCGGCGCCTCTCCGAGCAGCATCTGCATGTCCGGCGTGAAGCTCTCGGGGCCGTTGAGCAGTGTCTTGATCTCGGCCTTCTGCAGCACGGGGAAGCGCTCCAGCGCGATCGCCATGTTGGGTTCGACCTGGTCCCAGTTGCTGTCGAGCAGGCCAAAGGAGAAATCCCGCGGCAGATCGGCGGGGGCAACGGGGATCGCCTTGCTGTCGAAGAAACCGACGAGCAGGCCGCCGACGTCCTCGCGGCCATAGAGGCGTTCATCGTAGGAGATGAAGAGCGGCATGTCGCGGCTGACGATGTCGATCGGCTTGGTCAGCAGATAGAGATGCTGCACGGCATGCAGCGGGATGCGGACGCCGATCATGGCGCCCAGCTGCGGCGACCAGAGGCCCGCCGCGATGACCACGGCCTCGCACTTGATCGCGCCGGCCGCCGTGGTGACGGACTCGATGCGGCCATTGCGCAGGCCCATGCCGAGGACCGGCGCGTCCTCGAGGATGCGGGCGCCGCGCCGCTTGGCGCCCTTGGCCAGCGCTACCGCCAGATCGGTCGGATTGATTCGCCCGTCGCTCGGAATCCAAGCGCCGCCGACGAGGCCCTTCTCGCTGACGATCGGCAGCTTCTCCGCCACCTGGCGCGGCGACAGCAGCTCGATATCGATGCCGCGCGCCCGGCCGAGCGCGGGCAGGCCGCGATATTGCGCCATGCGCTCGGGCAGATGGGTGAACATGACGCGCCCCGTCTGTCGCCAGCCCAGCGCCTGGCCCGTTTCGGCTTCGAGTCGGGGATAGAACTCGACGGCGTAGCGGACCATCTCGCCGATCAGCGGATCGGCGCGATAGGTTTCCATATTGCCGGCCGCATGCCAGGTGGTGCCGCTGCCGATCTTGGCCCGCTCCAATAGCACGACGTCGGGGCAGCCGCGCGCCGCCAGGTGATAGGCAACGCTGGCGCCGACGACACCGCCGCCTATCACGACGACCCGGGCGTGACTCGGCAGCGATTGTGCGGGACTGGCCGCCGTTTCGACGGGCCGGCTCACGGCACGACCTGGCGGATCAGCGCGCCCCGCGTGTCCAGGGATTCCTCCACTGTGGCCAGCACCGAATCGGCATCGGCCGCGCTGGACTGCTGCGACAGGCTAGCGCCGGATCGGCCCGGGCGAACTTCTCCTCGGCGAGAGCGAGGACCGCCCGTGGCCGGCGTTTCGCTGCCACGGTGGGTGCGTTCATCGGCCTCCCCTCGCGAGCCCGCCGTGCTCGATACTTGTGATCACGGTTTCTGTGATGCTATTGCCACTCTGCGGCCAGGTCAAGGCTGCCGGAGACAGGCTGCCGGAGAATTACGGCCGCTCAGAGACCGTTTCGAGCTCGATTTGAACGCTGTGGGCCACGCCGGGCGCAGGCAGCGCTCGCCGTCCCGGGCTCATACCTTGACCCGGTCGATGAGCGCCATGGCGGCGGCCGGGGCGCGGACCTTGGCGCCGCTGATCATGTAGACAAAGACGGGGCGCTGCGTCTTCGGCGCCGCCTTCTTGTCGATCCGTGGGAGGTCGCCGGGCGTGCCGCCGGACTCCCAGAGGCGGGCGCGCCCGGCCCAGCGGTCGAGGTCGGCGGCGGCA
>JBGPEQ010000168.1:0-7766 GCA_041482855.1 Dongiaceae bacterium
AGCCGACCACGGAGACGTCATCGGGCACGCGCAAGCCGCGGCGTTCCAGATAGTCGATCGTGGCGATGGCCTGCATGTCGTTGTGCGCCACCACCGCCGTGGCGCCGTCGTCGATCCCGACCGGCGTCAGGCGGCGACGCTTCAGCGCCTTCTCGAAGCCCAGCCGGCGGCGCTCGCCCGCATGCTCGCGCATGTGGTGCGAGACGAAAGCAAATCGGCGATGGCCGAGCGCGTGGAGATATTCGACGATCGCCTCCATGGCGGCCGGGTCGTCATGGTCGATGACGCCGAGCCGGGGGTCGTCGATCTCGCCCAGCGACGCCAGGACCACCGGCGTGCCGCGGTCCAGCAGCAGCGCCGGCAGCGTGGATCCCAGGGAGATGCCGCCGATGATGACGCCATCCACGCGGCGTTCGATCAGGGCGCGCGCCACCTCCTTCTCGATCGCCGGCGAGCACTCCGTGTGCGCGGTCAGCACGGCATAGCCGTGCGCGCTGGCCGCGCGCTCCACGCCGACGGCGAGCTGGGCGTAGAAGGGATTCGTGAGGTCCGGCACCACGAGCCCGATCGCCGTGCTCGTGCGCGCCTTCAGCGAGCGCGCGATCGCGTTGGGGTGATAGCCGGTTTCCGCGATGACGCGTTCGACCCGCTCGCGCGTCGTCTCCGCAACGAACGCCGTGCCGCGAATGACGTTCGAGACCGTCGACTTCGACACGCCGGCCCGCCCGGCGACATCCAGCAAGGTGGTCACGCGGCGACCGCCAATTGCGCGAGCGCGCGCTGCAGACCCGCCATCGAGCGCTTCGTGCCCTCCTCGCCGTCGTAGCGCGGGTCCTCGTGCTCGATCGAGATCACGCCGTCATAGCCGCCGGCGCGCAGCGCGCGCAGAAGCCTGCCCCAGGTCGCGTCGTCATGGCCCTCGCCGACGGCGGCGAAGTGCCAGGGTGCCCGCGACGGATCGCTAGGCGGCGCGTAGTGCAGCACGCCCTGCTTGCGGATGCGGTCGGGATAGAGGAGCGTGTCCTTGCCGTGGGCGTGGCCGATGCGGTCGCCGAAGGCCTCGACCACGGTCACGGGGTCGATGCCCTGCCACCAGAAATGGCTGGGGTCCATGTTGAGGCCGATGTTGCGCCCGACATGGGCCGTGAGCGCTTCGAAGCCCGCGCCATTGAAGATCGTGACGCCCGGGTGGAGCTCGAGGCAGACCATCACCTTCGGCGCCGCCTTCGCCAGCCAGTCGCTGGTCGCGCGCCAGAACGGACCCAGCTCATGCTCCATCTGCCAGGCGAAGAGCTTCTCGTCGTCGGCCGAGGTCGCCCAGCACGGGAAGACGCCGAGCGCGCCGCCGCCGGCGCCGGCGGGACAGCCGCTCATGGTGATGACGCGTTCGACGCCGAGCGCCACCGCCAGGTCGACCGCCGCCCGGAAGCGGGCCTGGGCATCGCTGCGCTTGGCCGCGTCGGGGTGCAGAAGATTGCCGGCGGCATTGACCGCCGAGAGCCGCATGCCGTGCTCGCGCAGTTCGCCGGCCAGGCGATCGCGCTCCCCGCGCTCGCCGATCGTAGCGAAATCGAGATGCGGGCGCGGCCACGGCCCCCAGGCGCCGACGCCCAGCTCGATGTCGGTCATGCCGCGCTCCGCGCACCACGCAAACAGCGCCCTCCGATCCAGGTGGGGAAGCGAGTCCGAGAAAACGCCGATTCTCATGCCATGGTCCTTCTGAACGCGGAAGTCAGAAGCTCGACGTCGCGGCGCGCCTGTTCGACGGTCGTGCGCACCGGCGCCTCGCCGCAAGCGGCCGCGTGGAAGGCCCGCAGCTGCTCGCGGAAGGCCTCTTCGTAGCTCGCCCGATGCTCCTGGGTCTCCAGCGCGAGATCGCCGCCGTTGCGGCGCAAGGTAAGCCGGGTCGGCAGATGCCGCAGATAGGGTGACGGAAACGTCAGCTCGATGATGCGATCGCGGCAATAGACCGTGACGCGCTCGGTATAGTCGGGCACGCCCGACAGGTTGAGGTGGGTCATGGAGACGCGCCCGCCGCCGGGCAGGCCGAACCCCAATTGGACGCCGCGACCTTCGTCAAAGAGCGCGCCGTAGTCTGCCTGCGCCGGCAGCTCGCAGCCGAGGCGATCCAACATGCCATGGACGACCGCGACATCGTGCACCAGCGACGACAGGAACCCGCCGCTCAGCGCCCGGGCGCCGACTTCGCTCAGCGCGCCGCCGGCCGCCTCGCGCAGCTGTGCCGCGCTCGCCGCCCGCGCCTGCTCGCGCAGCGCGGCCGGAAGATCGTCCGGCCAGGTCATCGGCAGGTGCGCCACGAACGGCTGGTGGTCGGGGTCGTTGACCTCGACGGAGATCAGCTTCACCTCCTCCATGCGGGCAGGCAGCAGCTCCAGGGCGCGCTTGTAAGCAGGGTCATGCCGCTTCATGTAGGCGACCTGGACGATCCGGCCGGCACGGTCGCGGGCGGCGGCGATGCGGTCGCAGCCCGCCACGGTGAGCGCGAGCGGCTTCTCGCACATCACATGCAGCCCCGCCTCGAGTGCCGCCACCGTCAGTTCGGGATGGAACGGATCGGGCGCCGCGATGACGACCGCGTCGAGCTTGCAGGTCAGCAAGCCCGCGAGATCGGCGTGAACTTCGGCAAGGCCATAGCGCTCCTTGAGGGCCGCGCGCACCGACGGCGCCGCATCGGCCAGCGCCACGAAGGCGAAGCGCTCACGCTCTTCCCACAGATAAAACGCATGTTCGGCCTGCCCCACCAGACCCGCCCCGACCAGCCCCACCCGGAGTTTTTTCATTGCTTTTGCTACATTGGAACGTTCCAACCCGCAGCACTGAACACCGCGTGCGGAATCCTGTCAAGCGACCTCTGGTGCGCGGGATCAGGCCTCGACGATGCGGGTCTGGCCGGTCGGCAGCACGACGACGGCGCGCGTGGCTCCTGCCGCCTGGAGGGCGGTAGCCAGTGCATCGATCGGCAGCAGATAGCAGGCGGTGGAGAGCGCGTCTGCGGCCGTTGCGGTCGGGGCCACGATGGAAACGCTGGCATAGGCATGTGGGCAGGTGCCGCTCTTCGGATCGAAGATGTGGTGGAAGCAGCCGGCTTGGTCGAAGCGGAAGCCGTAGCCGCCGGAGGTGGCGAGCGCCTGGTCGGTCATCGACAGCTCCATCGCGACGCGACGCGTGTCGAAGGGATCGCGAATGCCGGCGCGCCAGGGCTCGCGGTCGGCGCGCGCGCCGATGACGCGGATTTCGCCGATATCGACGAGGGCATGGTCCAGCCCCTCGTTCTTCAGCAGCTCGACGATGCGATCGGTCATGTACCCCGGAGCGATGCCGTTGAGGGTGAGCGCCATGCCAGGGCGGACCAGCCTGATGGCGCCGGATTCGACCTCGAGCGCGCGATAGTCGACCAGTTCGGTGGCGCGCCGCACGACATCCGTCGGCGGTCCCGCGGGATCGACGCCGGCGACGAAGAAATGCGCCGCATAGGCCTGCCAGATCGGCAGGACCGTCACATCGAAGGCGCCGCCGGTGCGCTCGGAATAGCTGCGCGCCTCCGCCAGCAGGCGCACGAGATCGAACGGCGGATCGGCGAGCAGGCCGTCGCGATTTAGGCGCGCCAGCGCGGAGTCGGCGCGATAGAGCGTGAAAAGCCCCTCCAGCCGCGCGATCTCCTGTGTGGCGGCGGCGAGGATGCGCGCGGCGCGGGCGCGATCGGGATGGCGGATCTCGATGCGCGTGAGATTGCCCATGGCCAGGCCGCGCCAAGCGGTAGAGCGCTCCTCCTCGCCGCGAACGCCGGCGGCCGGACCGGCCAGCTGGGCGAGCGTGGCGGCGGCGGCGATGCGGATGAAGCGGCGGCGGGTCGGCGCTGCGCTCATGGCTCCTGCTCCTCAGCCTTCCGACCCGGCGGCAACGACGCTCTTGGCGGCTTCGTCCAGGCGCACGATCCGCCCGCGATATTGCATGATGAAGGCCTGCGCCGCGGCTTCCGTGGAGAACGGCACCGCCTCGGCGCCGCCCATGCCGCCCTGGCGGTCGCTCCCGATGACGAAGAAGGCATCGCCGGCGATGACCCAGTTGTCGGCGCCCGGCTGCTCCCAGCTCGGCGCCTTCGCCATGTCGCTGACATAGACGGCGGCGATATTCTTGGCTTCTTCCGGCAGATTGAGAAACGTCAGGGTATCGCGCACGGAACTGAACCAGACCGGCGCGTCCTGGCCTTCGAGCAGGATCTGACCCTTTGGTCCCGCATGCTCGCTGAGCAGCATGCCGCAATAGTGGCCGGTGGCGTCGGCCGTCAGCGTGTGCGCTGCCGGCACGACTCGCGCGTCCTCCTTCGAGCAACCCGCGACAAAGACGAGTGCGGCAATGGCGACGAGCGATCGACGGATCATAGCTGCCGCCTTCCCAGCGCCAGCGCGGCGCCGCCGAGCGGAAGCACGATCCACAACAGAAGCGCGGTCACCAGAATGGCCGGGGAGAGTCCGGCATCCTCGCTCAGCCCGGCCATGCCCGCGAACTGGCTCACGCCGCCCGAGCCGGTCAGGTTCAGCACGCGAAAGGCATCGGCGGGATTCAGCAGCAAGAGCACGTCCAGCATGCCCACGGAGATGATGCGCCCCTTGTCGACGACGAGCAGGCCGAGCAACGCCATGTCGTAGATCAGGACGAACAGCAGCCAGACGCCGATAGCGAGGCCGCCGGCGAGGCCGCGGTCGCGCACGATCGCGCTGATGAGATAGCCGATGGCCACGAACACCGCGCCCAGCAGCACGGAAGAGCCGATCATGCGGGCGAAGGTCGCCAACCCCTCGGCATGCCCGTCCGTGACGAGCAGCGCGCCGGCGGCCGCGCCGTAGCCCACGACAGTGGCGAAGGCAAGGATGGCGAGATGGCCGAGGAATTTCCCGATCACGACCTGCCAGCGCGCCACCGGGTAGCTCAGCAGCAGCAGCAGCGTGCCGCGGTCGAACTCGCCGACGATGGCGTCATAGGCCAGCAACAGCGCGATCAGCGGCACCAGGAAGATGGTCAGGCTCGACAGGCTGACGATCGTGACGGCCAGCCGGCTGGCGCCCACCGTGCCGGTGGGAACGCTGCCGAGAAATGTCAGCGTCAGCGCCAGCGCCGCCAGCAGCAGCGTGGTCGCCACGATCCAGCGGTTGCGCAGCCCGTCGCGGACCTCTTTCCCGGCGATGATCCACAGGTTCCTCATGTCAGGCCTTGCTTGTCCTGCAGGAAGCTGGCGTAGAGCTGGTCGAGCGACGGCGACATGATCTCGATGTCGTCCAGCCCCTCGATGGCCTGGGCCCGCCGCAACACCTCCATCTTGCGCTCGGCGGCGCAGCTGAGTTCGATGGCGCCGTCGGCGGCAACGCTGCCGGTGGCAACGTCGGCGAAAACCGCCGGCACCTTTCCGGCCAGGCCGTTGCGGAGGCGCAGCCGCAGGATGGTCGGCAGCCGCGCCATGGTCCGCAGCGAGTCCAGCGTACCCTCGACCAGCGCCGTGCCTTCATGCAGGACGACGATCTTGTCGACGCGTGTCTCCAGCTCGGACAGCGCGTGCGAGGACAGCACTGTTGTGACGCCGCGGCCGCGTAGCTCGGCGACGATGGCGTAGAAGCTGTGGCGTAGGAACGGGTCGAGGCCCGTGGTCGGCTCATCGAGAAACAACAGGCGGGGCGCGCCGAGCAGCGCCTGGGCGAGGCCGAGCCGCTGGCGCATGCCCTTCGAGTAGGTGCCGATGCGCTTGTGGGCCGCTCCCATCAGCCCGACCCGCGCCAGCAGATCTTCGCACTCCGCCCGCGGCCGGCGCTTCAGGCGGCCATAGAACCGCAGCATCTCCAGGCCGGTGAGCGAGGCCGGGAAGGCGACGTTTTCCGGCAGATAGCCGATCTCCAGCCGGGCCCGCTGTCCGGCGCGCGACAGCGGATTCTCGCCGAGCACGCGGACCCGGCCGGCCGTCGCATGGGTGAGCCCCAGCATCAGCTTGATCAGCGTCGTCTTGCCGGCGCCGTTGTGGCCGACGAGCGCGATGCACTGGCCCTCGCCGAATTCGAGCGTCAGCTCGTTCACGGCGGCCTGCGCGCCATAGCGCTTCGTCACCTTGTCGAGCTGCACGAGCGCAGTCATTGCGTCAGTTCCGTCCAGGCCGGGACCGCGATCGGCGGCGGCGCCATCAGCGGCGCGCTGTCGATGACGCCGCCGGGATAGAGGGCCGGAAACTGGGTCTGGGCCCAGCGGATCACCTGCACGGCCGGGCTGTTGATCAGCAGCTTGGCGCTCGGCGCCGTCCACAGCACCTCGTCGACGAGGTCGTTCGGCCGATAGGCGGTGTCGGCGATGCCGTCGCCGTCGAGGTCGAAGGCCGGGTTGTCGCTCCAGTAGTTGCCGCGCCCCTTGTCCGACCAGTCGAGGTAGGTCGTGCCGACATACTTCACCTGCGTGCGGTTGCCGATGAAGGCGTTGCCGGCGATCTGGTTGCGCTCGGAACCGGCCGTGAAGTGTATGCCGATGTCGCAGCCCTCGAACCAGTTGTCCAGGATCTTGTTCTTATTGGCGTTGAACAGGAACAGGCACTTCTCCGGCGCCGCCTTCACGACGTTGCCGGAAATGACGGAGGAATTGGCGTAGTTGAACATCAGGCCCTTGTCGCGGTCGCCGAGGCTGAGATTGTCCGCGATCTTCAGGCGGTCGGAATACATGATGGTGAACCCGGCATGGTTGCCGATGGAGATGTTGCCGGAAACCTCGCTGTCGTTCGTGTACATGTAGTGGACGGCGAACCGCAGGTCGCGCATGCGGTTGCCGTGGAACATGTTCTTGCGGCTGGCGATCACGTAGATGCCGTCGCGGCCGTAGCGGAGATCGTTGCCGATCACGGCTGCTCCGGGCGCGTTCCAGACCTGGATGTCGTTGCCCGACTCGCCCATGCGCAGGTCCCGGCGACCTTCGATGAGATTGCCGCGGACGACGGAATCCGGCGCGCCGTGGATGAAGACGCCGACCAGATTGTTCTCGAGGCGGTTGCCCTCGACGAGCGCCCGTTTCGCGCCCTGCGCCAGGAAGACCCCGGAATCCATGCCCTCGAGGCCGATGCCGGAGCCGCTGACCGTCAGCCCACGAACGACCACGTCGGGCGCGATCACCGTCACCACGCTGCCGTTGCCCGGCCCCACGATCACAGCGCCGGGTTCCCCCGTCAGCGTCAGCGGCTTGTCGACGACGACCGCGCCGTCATAGCGGCCGGTGCGCAGCGTCAGGACGTCGCCCGACGCTGCGGCGGCGATTGCTGCTTGCAGTGACTGCCCCGGGGAAATCGTCGTCGTCGCCGCACCGGCCGGCGACTGTAGGAAGGCGAGGCTGGCGGCAAGCGCCGCCAGCCATCCCCGTCCAAGCCGCATCGCGATCACACGACCTTCGGCTCCACGAACATGCGGCCCTGCATCTCCATGTGCATGGCGTGGCAGAACCACTGGCAGTAGTACCAGAACACTCCCGCCCGATCGGCGCTGAAGGTCACCGACGATGTCGCCTGCGGTCCGATCTCCATGGCGACACCGTAGTTGTTGATGGTGAAGCCGTGGGTCAGGTCCTCGACGTCATCAATGTTGGTGACGTAGACCGTCACCTCGTCGCCCTGCTTCACGCTGAAGCTCTCGAGGCTGAAGGCGGGGGCGATCGCATACATGTAGACGCGGACCTTGTTGCCGTCGCGGATCACGTCTGCGGCCGTCTCGAGATCGACTTTGTCGGCG
>JBGPEQ010000169.1:0-7755 GCA_041482855.1 Dongiaceae bacterium
AGACCATGCGCTTGACGTCGAAGGGCATCGGCTTCGGCATCTTCGCGAGGCGCGGATCGCTCATCACCTTGGCGTTGACGCGATCGCGATGCGCGCGCGACTTGAACATGACCCAGGAGAACACCACCGTCTCGCCGCGCTTGAGCTTGAGGTTGCGCGGGAACGGCACCACGCCGAAGGCCGCGGCCGCCTTCACGTCGAGGTCGTCGCCGACGCATTCCCGGCATTCGAGGGCGCCGTGCTCCCGCCAGATCTTCGCCGCCTTCTGCGCCATGCGGCGATAGGCCGGCAGGTTCTTCTTCGGGAGGGGGAGGACATAGCCATCGACGTATCGCATGTGAACCTCTCCTCAGCAGGCGTCTTCGCTCAGCGCTGACCGTACCGGTCGTGGTGGCGCACCCATGCCATGGTCCACGGCTTCTCCTCGTCGCGGCCCTTCGGCACGATGTCGAGGAAATAGTAGCCGCCGAGCAGCGGTTCGGGGCCGCGCGCATAGCTTGAATAGGTGTGGAAGACGCCGCCGGTACCGTCCTTGCAGAACACGCTGACGCCGGGGGCCTCCTCGCTCGGGAATCCGTTCGGGCCGTAGTTGTAGTAGACCTTGCCCTTGGCCATTTCCTCCTCCGTGAACGAGACCTGATAGTCCCGGTTGAAGTCGCTCCCGTAGGACGACACCCATTTGAAGCGCCAGCCCATGCGCTTCTTGAACGCTTCGATCTGGGGCAGCGGCGCCCGCGAGACCACGGCCAGCGTCACGTCGCGGGCGTTCAGGTGCACGACGTTGCCGTCGATGTTGTCGGCCGCCCAGGAGCAGCTCGGGCAACCCTGCTCCCACCCCGGACCGAACATGAAATGATAGACCACGAGTTGGCTGCGGCCGTCGAATAGGTCGGCGAGCGTCTCCTTGCCCTGCGGGCCGTCGAAGACATAGGGCTTGTCGATCTTGACCCAGGGCAGCTCGCGCCGCTCGGCGCTCAACTTGTCGCGCATGCGCGTGAGTTCCTTCTCATTGCTTAAATGCAGCTTGCGCGCGGCAAGCCACTCGTCGCGCGACACGATTCTCGGCTGGCTCATCTTGCTTTCCTCCGCTTTGGCAGGTCGGGCCAGGACACGCGAGTGTCCTCTTCTCTCTCCATAGTCGAAGGGGCCGGATCGAGATCGACAGGCCGCGGCGAGAAAGATGCCGTCGCGCGGCCGATGGTCGGCGTTCTAAGGTTGGGGAGGGATCGCGGCAGCCGCGCCGCCCGTTGTCGAATCCGGGCCTCGCCGAACGACTATCTGGCGCGCACCGCCGCTCGCGCGCGCCGAGGAGAGAAAGCATGAAATATCTGTGCCTAGTCTACTATGACGAGAAGACGCTGGACGCCATGCCGAAGGACGAGTTCGAGCCCTTCTCGGACGCGCACGTCGTGCTCGACGAGGAACTCCGCAAGAGCGGCCGCTCCATTGTCGCGGAGGCGCTGCAACCCGTGCGCACGGCCGTGACCGTGCGCGTCCGCAACGGCAAGCTGTCGACGACCGACGGCCCTTTTGCGGAGACGAAGGAGCAGCTGGGCGGGATCTATCTCATCGACGCCAGGGACCTGAACGACGCCATCCAGATCGCGGCGCGGATCCCGTCGGCGTGCCTGGGGAGCATCGAGGTGCGGCCGGTCTGGGATCTCCGCCAGGACGAGCCGCGAGTCGGCCGCTGACGTGAGAGGAGGCGATTGCTGGCGCCGCGACCGCGGCCAGAAGGTCGCGGCCCCTCCCCGCGGGATGCGCGAGGGAGGGGCCGGGTTCAGGGCAGGGGCGGCAGTCAGGCTTGGGGCTGGGGCTCGGGGCCCTCGGAACGGCGGCGGCGGTCGGCCATGAACTCGTCGAACTCGGCCTTGTCCTTGGCGTGGCGCAGGCGCTCGAGGAACTCGCGGAACTCGCGCTGCTCCTCTTCGAGCCGGTTCAGGGTCTCCGAACGATACTCATCGAAGGCGCGGTTGCCGCTCGACTGCTGTCGGCGCCAGCCGCCGCACCAGCGCGCCGCACCCTCGCCGCCGCGCTCGGCGCCATACCAGCGGCCGGGGCCGCCCTGCTTTCCGCATTTCATGCGTCCGCTCCATATGAGATAGGCCAGGATCGCCAAGCCGATGGGCCAGAACAGGATAAACCCAAGCACCATCACGCCGATCCAGGCCGGTTTGCCGATGTCGTCAAGTTTTGCCGCGATATCCATCGAACGCCCCATGTCAATGTAAGTAACATTCACATAACTGGCGAAGCGCCGTCCGTCTGTCAAGAGCGTCGATCGCAGAACCCGCGCTCGGGCGCGCCGAGCGCTCTCTGAGCGCTCCCAGACGGTCTCCGATGTGCCCGAAGTGCGCATGTCCATCTCATTGTAATACAACAACTATTTTTTAATGCATGGGATTGTTTTGCCGATTCGTGTTTTCCGGCCCGCTCGGTGCGTAAATCCGCGCCGACTTGTACATCGGCCGACCGCGCATTAAGAACAGCCCCCATGGGGAGTGTCGACCAGGGCGCCCGAACAGGGTCGAGGCACCAGCGGGCGCTGATCATCGGCGCCCTCGGCGTCGTCTACGGCGACATCGGCACCAGCCCAATCTACGCGCTCCGCGAATCGATCGCCGCCACCGCCGGCCTGACCGGCACCGACAACGCCGTGCTCGGCGTGCTCTCGCTGATGTTCTGGTCGCTCGTCATCGTGGTGACGATCAAATACGTCCTGTTGATCACGCGCGCCGACAACCGCGGCGAAGGCGGCATCCTCTCGCTCGCCGCCCTCGCCCTGCGCCTGGCCTCCAGCAAGCGGGCGCAGGCGTTCGTGGCCGGCCTGTCGATCATCGGCGTGGCCCTGTTCTACGGCGACGGCCTGATCACGCCAGCGATCTCCGTGCTCAGCGCCGTCGAAGGGTTGGAGGTGGTGACGCCGGAGCTGCAGCCCTTCGTCGTGCCCTGCGCCGTCGTCATCCTGGTCGCGCTGTTCATGATCCAATCCCACGGCACGGCGCGCGTCGGCAGCCTGTTCGGCCCGGTCATGTGCCTCTGGTTCGCCGTGCTGGCCGCGCTCGGCATCGCCGGCATCATCCGCGAGCCCGACGTCGTCAGAGCGCTCAACCCGCTCTATGGCGCGCAGCTCCTGGCCGCCGGCGGCTGGCAGGCGCTGGCGATCCTCGGCGCTGTCGTCCTCACCGTCACCGGGGCAGAGGCGCTCTACGCCGACATGGGCCATTTCGGCCGCCCGCCCATCAAGCTCGCCTGGCTCTACCTGGCGCTGCCGGCGCTCACGTTGAACTACTTCGGCCAGGGCGCGCTCGTACTAAGCAACCCGGCCGCGGCCGCCGATCCGTTCTTCCTGCAGGTGCCGCGCTGGGGGCTGGTGCCGCTCGTCATCCTCACGACCATCGCCACCATCATCGCCTCGCAGGCCGTTATCTCCGGCAGCTACTCGCTGACCCGGCAGGCGGTGCAGCTCGGCTATGTCCCGCGCATGGAGGTACGCCACACCTCGGCCGCCGAGATCGGCCAGATCTACATGCCGCGGGTGAACTGGATCCTGATGGTCGGCGTCATCGCGCTGGTCGTCGGCTTCCAATCCTCGAACGGATTGGCCGGCGCCTACGGCATCGCCGTGACCGGCACCATGGCGGCGACCACCGTGCTGGCCATGATCGTGGCGCGCCGCGGCTGGAAGTGGCGCTGGATCACGGTAGCAGCCGTGTTCGGCACGCTCCTGGCCGTCGATCTCCTGTTCTTCGTGGCGACGCTGCAGAAGATCCCGTACGGCGGCTGGTTCCCGCTGGTCGCCGCGGCGGCCGGCTTCGCCGTCATGGTCACCTGGCGGCGCGGGCGCGCCCTGGTCTACCAGATGCTCTATGGCGACGCCCTGCCGCTCGACGGCTTCCTGGCCCGGCTCGAGCCCTCCTCCATGCGGGTCGCCCGCACCGCCATCTTCATGACCAACGATCCCAACAGCGTGCCGCGCGCCATGCTGCACAACATGAAGCACAACATGGTGTTGCATGAGCGCATCATCCTGATGACCGTCGTCACCGAGGACGTGCCGCACGTCCCGCCCGACCAACGGGTGGCGGTCGACCGGCTCGGCAAGGGCTTCTTCCGGGTGACCGCGCGCTTCGGCTACATGGACGATCCCGACGTGCCGCAGGCCCTCGAACTCTGCCGCAAGCACGGCCTCGCCACCGACATGATGCAGACCTCGTTCTTCATCGGCCGCGAGACCCTGGTGCCGACGGAGCGCACGGGCCTGCCGCGCTGGCAGGAGCAGCTGTTCATCGCACTGTCGGCAACGGCGCTCAGCGCTACCGCGTTCTTCTCGATACCGCCGGGCCAAGTGGTCGAGCTGGGCGCACAGGTCGAGATCTGAGGCCGCGCTGCAATCTTCTTCCCTTGCTTCCTTGCGCCGCGATCTCCGCTGGGTGTCCTCCGGATCCGGCCTTCGGCCGGCGCGAGGACAAGCTTCGTGGCTTTGTGGTTAGGGTCCCTGCCAGGGCGCGACGTAGAGCAGAATTCCGGCGATGCTCGATTTTGAGCGATCGACCCCATGTCCAGCGGGGCTCGGGCCTCGTTCCAGCGGGAACCGACAACGAGGTCACCGGTCTCCAAAATGCTCACGGCGAGCAAAACAAAGTTACGCATAGGTCAGGAATGCAGACCTAAGATTTTTCGAATCCGAGGAACAACCCCATGTAAAGGAAGTTAACGGGGCGATTCCTGAGGCGAGCGGGTTCGGGCAGCGGTCGGGTGCCGGTCGAGGGTGGACTGATACACGATGTCAAAGATCGACCGCGGAGCACCAAGGCGCCCCGTCGGACCGCCCTCGACAGGGCCGAAAGCGGCGGGAACATAGTAAGAACATCTGAATCGGGAAGTCAATCGGAATCGCGCGTCTCCGCGTGATTCTATCGGCGCCTACCGGCGCCAGGACCCCGCCCCTTTGATCGAACCATTAGCCTAAAGTGTGGAATCACGTCCCAGATAAACCGCTAGTCTGAAGCTGCGGATCTATTGTGTATTCCGGACGACGGACGAGGTCGTCAATTTTGTCGATTTCATCAACGGAATTCGCCGCACTCCATGCCTGCTGTCGAAGCGACAGCTGCCCTCTGCCGACGTGTCTTACACGGCTGCACGTGACCCCGAGCGGACATCAGGCACGTTTTTCTTAGGCTGCGGGATTGTCTGATGCTTGACCGGAGCGCTCCGGTCAAGCCGTCCTGCGGCTGGGTGCCTCGCGCGCGGCTCTCGGGTTCTCGCGGCGACACCGGCGCGGAGACGGACTGCGGCTCCAGGTCTGCGATTTACCCTGACTGCGGGATGCGGCCCAACAGCCGAAAGAACAGATTCGATGCCACCAGCGCTTCGGGATCGGATAGGTAGCGTTCGAGTGCGGTCACGTCCCTCTCGAGGTCAAGGCGGCTAATAAAGCCTTCATCGATCAGCTTTTCCCGAACATTGTTGATGAAGTCGCGCAAGATTGGTCGCCGGTCGTGGCCCAGCGGATAGACATGGGCGACCGAGTCGACGCGGATGTCCACCACTCCCGCCGCACGAAACAGACGGTGAGTGCGTCGGCCAATAAAGAGATCGATTCCTTGTGCGGCTGAATAGGCGATGTAAGCGTCGAGCAGGCGGGTCCACTCGGGCAACTGCGGATCGCAGATGAGGCCGGCAAAGTCCGCCTCGAAGCTCGCCACCCAGCCGCCGGGGCGCACGAGGGACACCATCTCGCGGACGATACGCTCAGGCTCCGGCACGTTGACCAGGACAAGTCGCATATGGGCGCCGTCGAACGAGGCGCGTGGCAACCCCGTTTCGTACGCATCGCCCTCGCGGACCTCGACCTGAGCCAGCGCGTGGTCGGCGACGAAGCGGCGCGCCAGGCCGGCAAAATGAGGGCTCCGCTCAATTCCGAGGACCGAGCCGGTCGGGCCGACGCGCTTGCCCAGGAGGTGCAGGACGCCACCGGGGCCGCAGCCGAGGTCGACGACACGGTCGCCCGGCTTGATCCCGATTTTCTCGAGTTGCGCGTCAGAATCCGGGGCGAGATCGGCGATCTGGCGCTTCAGGCGTGCCTCCTCGGCCTCGCCGCGACCCAGCAGATAGTGGTCCGATTGCGTCATGGCACGCTCCTCCCCTCGGGGAAGCACAATGAAGTGTAGTGCGGCTATTTGCAAAATTTGCGCCGGCCCACTTCCGGGGTCGACTAACGTTGGAGAGGAACGCCCGCACGATGGCGAAGCACGTCGTATTAGCGCGAGATCCCGGCACATTTCGGCCTGGCCGGCAGCGGAAAAAATGGTCAGCGCCCGCAGATGAAGCGGGCAAAGAACTCGGGCACTTCTGCTGACTGCGGATGACCTGACCTATCGCGGACGTGGCGAGGTCTTCTCAGTTTGACCCAAAGCCGCCATTCAGTGACCGATTAGAAACATACTTCCAGACCCAGCGGCTTCGAAGATATGCGCCGCACTTTCACTCTCGCTCAGCACAAAGCGCGCGAATTCGGGATGCGTCATGCTCATCGGTTCGGCCCCGTGCTTGGCGATCCATTCGCGCATATCTGGAGTGCTTAGAGCCCGTGCGATGTCCTTTGCCAGCTTGTCGACCACTCCGGCAGGAGTGCCAGCGGGCACCCATATTCCATACCAGATCGGGAAGTCGAAGCCGGCGACGCCGGCTTCTGCGATGCTTGGTACGTCCGGCAGCATGAAGGAGCGTTTCCTGGTAGTCACACCAAGCGCGCAGAGCCTACCCGCACGGATATCGGCCAGGGCGAAGGAGATGGGCGCAATCATGTAAGCGGTACGCCCTGCGACCGCATCGGCAATCGCTGCCGGGGTCGTTTCGCCCGGCACGTGTAACGCCTTAATGCCTGCTGCTAGATTGAATTTCTCGAGGCCTAAGTGCGTGCCGGTGCCCGTGCCAGCGGAGCCGAACTTCAGCTCACCCGGCTTCGCCTTCGCCACCGCAATGAGCTCGGCTACGGTGGTAATACCCGGCGACTTACCGGCGACCAGCACGTAAGCCTGGCTGGTGAGCGGAGCAACCGGGATGAAGTCTTTCAACGGGTCATAGGGCAGGTTCCTCGAGAGCGCGGCACTGTATACCTGAGCGCTGGTGTGCACGAGCACCGTGTACCCGTCGGCCCGCGACTTTGCGACCAGCGCGGGCGCCGCGGTACTTCCCTCGCCCGGGTGGTTCTGGACGGTCACAGGCTGGCCCCACAGCTCTGCAAGCTTTTGGCCGACCGGGCGGGCTATCACGTCAACCCCGCTCCCAGCCCCGAATGGTTCGATGATGCGCACGGGTTTCGTTGGATAGTCCAACATGGGTGGTTCACTCCCGGCTGGAATATTGGGGCGCGACAGTATCCTTATGGGCTAGGATTCTCCGAGGCACCTCGCCTCCTGTCAATCTCGCTGCACCCTTCGAGTGGGCTTCGCTCGGGCGCGAGATGTGGACTTCGACCCCGTGCGAGGCAGCGACTCGGCAGCGAGAACGTCACTAGTACCTCTGCACAGAGGTTATGACTCTTTGAATTTCCGCCTGGCGATCATCCCGCAACAGCGTCTCGGTCCCGCCACACGCTCGGTTCACTCCGTCGTTATTGGCAGATCGTTTGTAGGGGCGAGCGGCGCTCGCCCTTGTTGCCACAAGCGCCGTCGCCGGAGTCCGGTACGAACGCGGGCGAGCGCCGCTCGCCCCTACGGCGGATGGCTCGAGACACGCTCAATTCAA
>JBGPEQ010000170.1:0-7731 GCA_041482855.1 Dongiaceae bacterium
AGCCGCGTGCGCGAGGGCGTCTACCGGACTCTGCGCGAGCGGCGCGGCGATTTCGAGCGCGATCTCTCGCCGCACTGGCGCGGCCTCGCGGCCGTTCATCGGCCGCTGACCTCCTATATCCCGGCCTGGGTGATCGCCGTGGTGACGGGCGCCATCCTCACGCTGATGTTCATGGGCTTCAGTTACGCGTTGAGCGACGCATCCGATACGGGCCTGCTGGCTGATCTGCAGCCGGTTGGGACGGTGGGCCTGTACCGCACGGAGCCCACGCCGCCGCCCGAGCCGCCGACGGTGGTGCCGAACGTGTTCACGAAGTTCCTGGAGCCGGAGATCAAGGAAGGCTTGGTCACCGTCGACGAGAATGCGCAGCGCATCCTCGTCCGCATCAGCGGGGAGGGCATGTTCGATTCGGGCAGCGACCAGCTCGACCCGAAATTCGTGCCGATCATGGAGCGCATCGGCAAGGCCCTGGAAACCCAACCAGGCAGCGCTGTCATCACCGGGCACACGGACAACGTCCCGATCAAGAAGTCGCTACGCTTCCCCTCGAACTACCATCTGTCCGTCGCGCGCGCGGAAACCGTGAAGGCGATCGTTGACGCCGAGCTTTCGGACGCCTCGCGCGTGACCTCCGAGGGCCGTGGCGAGACCGAGCCGGTCGCCGACAACAAAACGCCCGAAGGCCGCAAGCGCAATCGCCGCATCGAGCTGATCGTACAGAAGCCCGCAGAGGCCGCGATCGAGAGCGCAATCGGGACGACGACGCAATGACGCCATCCGCACTCCGCTGTTCACACTAGGCCGACCGAATCATGTTCAAGGCAATCCTCTCCGTCCTGAAGGCGCGCTGGTTTGTGACTCTGATCGGAGCCATCATTCTGGCTCTGGTCGTGTGGTTCGTCGGTCCGCTCATCGCCGTCGGCGACGTGCGGCCGCTGGACAGCGAGATCGTCCGGCTGATCGTCGTGCTGGTAATTCTCGTCATCTGGAGCATCTGGAACATCGTTTCGCTGCTCCGCACGAAGAAGTCGAACGATCAGCTGGTGAAGGGCATCAGCCAGGCCTCGGCCGCCGATGCCGAGGCGGCGGACATGGAGGCGGCGAAGAAGGAGGAGGTCGGCGTCCTCCAGGACCGGCTCGAGGATGCCCTGGCGCTGCTCAAGCGCGCCAAGCTCGGCAAGGGCTCGAACCGCCAATACCTCTACCAGCTCCCCTGGTACATCCTGATCGGGCCGCCTGGCTCGGGCAAGACGACGGCGCTCGTCAATTCCGGCCTCAGCTTCCCGCTCGCCGACAAGTTCGGCAAGGACGCTGTGCGCGGCGTCGGCGGCACCCGCAACTGCGACTGGTGGTTCACCGACGAAGCGGTCCTGATCGACACGGCCGGGCGCTACACCACCCAGGACAGCCATCAGGCCGTCGACGCCGCGGCCTGGACCGGATTCCTGAAGCTGCTCAAGAGCACGCGGCCGCGCCAGCCGATCAACGGCGCCTTGATCGCCATCAGCCTCAACGATCTCGCCACCATGAAGGAAGCCGAGCGCCAGTCGCATGCGCGCACCATCAAGCAGCGCATCCGCGAACTGCATGACGAACTCGGCATTCGCTTTCCCATCTACGTCTTGTTCACGAAGGTGGATCTGGCGGCCGGTTTCATCGAGTTCATGGACGATCTCGGCAAGGAGGAGCGCCAGCAGGTCTGGGGGTTCACCTTCCCGCTCGACGACGGCAAGAGCCCGGAAGGGCCGATGGCTGGCTTCGGCGAGGAATTCGAGCTGCTGCAGGAGCGGCTCTATCAGCGGTTGCTCGAGCGCGTCCACAAGGAGCCGGATATCGACCGCCGCAGCCTGATCTTCAGCTTCCCGACCCAGATGGCGGCGCTGAAACAGGTCTCGCAGGAGTTCCTCGATCAGATCTTCCGGCCGACCCGCTACGAAGACCGCCCGCTGTTGCGCGGCGTCTACTTCACCAGCGGCACCCAGGAGGGCACGCCGATCGACCGCCTCATGGGCGTCATGGCGTCGACGTTCGGCCTCGACCGCAAGCGCCTGTCGGCGTTCAGCGGCGCCGGCCGCAGCTACTTCCTGACGCGCCTGTTGCGCGAGGTGGTGTTTCAGGAGGCCGGCATCGTCAGTCGCAATCGCCGCGTCGAGCGGATGCGCGTTGCCATCGGATGGGCTTCGGTTTCGCTGGCGACGATCCTCATCTTGGGCATGGCGGCGATCTGGTACTTCAGCTATCTCGGCAACAAGCAGCTGATCGCCGACTTCAACACGGCAATCGGCACCTACAAACAGCAGGTGGCCGCCAGCGGACTCACGCTGAATCCGGTCCAGGACGCCCGGCTCGACCTCATCCTGCCGTCGCTGCAGACGCTGCGCACCATTCCCGCCGGCTACGAGCAAAGCCGGGTCGGCACGCCCTGGTCGCTGCGATTCGGCCTCTATCAGGGCGACAAGCTCGGCGTCGACGCCGATACGTCTTACCGGCGCGCGCTCAATGGATTGCTGCTGCCCCGGCTGCTCTATCGGCTTGAATCGCAGCTGCGCGCGAACATGAGCAATCAAGAATTCGTCTATCAGGCCCTGAAGGTTTACCTGATGCTCGGAGTCCAGGGACCGCTCGACAAGGATTTCGTCAAGGAGTGGATGGATTCCGATTGGAACCAGCAGTTCCCGGGAGTGGCCATGCAGTCGATGCGCGACCAGCTCGCCGCCCATCTCGACGCGATGCTGGAGCGGCCGCTGACCGAGATCGCCCTCGATGGGAATCTCGTGACGGATGCCCGCCGCAGCCTCGAGCAATATCCGGTCTCTCAACGCGCCTACACCATGATCAAGCAGACCGGCCTGGTGCGCAACTTGCCGCAGTGGCGCGTCGCCGATCACGTCGGGCCGCAGGGCACGCAGATCATCCTTCTCGACGGCGACCCCGACCTGTCGAAGGGCGTGCCCGGCCTCTATACGTACGAGGGTTTCTACGGCGCATTCCTGCCGGCGATCGGGGAGATCGCACCGAACATGGCGCGCGATGGCTGGATCATGGGGCCGCAGTCGCAGATCTCGAATGACGACGCGACCGTCCTGAGCATCATGCGCGACGTCATATCCATTTATGTCAACGACTACATCGATCAATGGACGAAGCTGCTCGGCCAGATCGGATTGGCCACCCCAAAGAACAAGCAGGAAGCGGCGGCATTCGCCAACATTCTCGCCGGACCGACTTCGCCACTGAAGAATCTGCTTTCCGACATCTCCCGCCAAACCAATCTCACGGCGTCGCCTGGCGCCGAGGAGCAGGGTGGCGGGCAGGCCGGATCGCAGGCCGGCTCGCAGGTTACCTCTCAAGTCGGAAAGCTAGGGAAGCAGGAACTGCAGAAGTTTCTCGGCTCCAAGTTGGGACGGGGCGGCTCGTTGCTCGGTCAGCTAATTCCAAGCATAAGTGGGGGCGGCAGTGGCAGCAGCGGTGGTGCCGGCGGCGGTGATTCAAAATCGCCGGAGCAGAGCGTCGAAGAGCGCTTCAAGTTCCTGCACGACTATGTCGATGGAAGTCCGGCCCACATCGACGAGGTGATCCAGGCCATCAACGCGGTCTACCTCGCGCTCAACAACGCCCTCAATCAGATCGTGCCGAATGCGGGTCCGGACAGCGCCCTCAATTCCGCGCTGCAACAGTTGCGGGCTGCGGCCGGCCGCGCGCCGGCTTCGGTCGCGGCCCAGCTCACGGGTATGGCCGATACGATCGCGACGATCGACAGAGGCCAAGTCAGCGGCAGTCTGAACGGTGCGTATCAGGCAGCCGTTGTTCCCTTCTGCAGCAAGATGGTCGGCAATCGCTATCCGATCTTCGCCGCCGGCGGCGCGGACGTGACGCTCGACGATTTCGCGCGCATGTTCGCGCCCGGCGGCGTGCTCGACGGATTCTTCAAGGCCAATTTGATGCAGTATGTCGACACCTCTCGCATTCCCTGGAGGGCGCAGGGCGGCCTGTCGATCTCGCCGGGCGGGCTCGAGGAGTTCCGCATCGCCGGACTGATCCGCGATTCCATGTTCGCTCTCGGCAATACGCCATCGGCGCGTTTCGAGGTCGTGCCGCTCGCGCTCGACAACGCCGCCACCCAGGTGCTGTTGGAGCTCGACGGCCAGGCCGTCACCTACAGCCACGGTCCGCAGGTGCCCGTGCAGATGCAGTGGCCGGGCACCGGCGTAAAGCAGGCGCGGATTTCATTCCAGCCGCAGGCGCCGGACTCGTCGATCACGAAGGACGGCCCCTGGGCTCTGTTCCGGCTGTTCGACCAGGGTCAGATCACGCCCGGCGGCGGTCCCGATCGCTTCACCATCACGTTCAATGTCGGCGGCCACACCGCCGCCTTCGAGATTCGCGCCGGCAGCGTGCTCAATCCCTTCAGTCTCAAGGAGTTGCACAAGTTCCGCTGTCCGGGAAAGATCTGATGGCCAGCAGCGCCGAAGCGGCTCCCGGATATCACGGCAAGCTCGTGGCGAAGGGCGATTTCGTCACCCGGCGACTGCCGCGCACCTTCGTCGACCCATGGGATAGCTGGTTGCAGGATGTCGTCGGCGGCAGCCGCGCGCGCATGGGCGAGGCGTGGCTCGATTCCTATCTTACCAGCCCGATCTGGCGCTTCGCGCTGTCCGCGGGCCTGTGCGGCGAGGGCGCGGCGGCCGGCGTCCTGATGCCGAGCGTCGACCGCGTCGGCCGCTACTTCCCGCTGACGATCGTCGCGATGCTGGCGGATGGCGTCGATCTTGTGGCCATGCCGGTCGCCGCGAGCGGCTGGTTCGGCAAGGCGGAGGAACTGGTGCGATCGGCGCTCGCGGATGCCTTCGATTTCGATGGCTTCGATGCCCAGGTCGCCGCCCTGGGTGCTCCGACGGCGGGCGAACCCGGGCCGAAGCCCGCCGCGGTCGCCGCGGAGGCCGGACCGGGGCTGCGACTCGCGATCCCATCTGCGGATGCGGTCGATCAGGCCTACCGTGCACTTGCCGAAAGGTTCTTGAGCACGTCCTACCCCCATTGCAGTCTGTGGTGGACGTCGGGGTCCGAGGACGTGGCGGCCGCCTTCATCGTCTGCAACGGCCTGCCGTCTGCCGAAGGCTTTGCCGCCTTCCTCGACGGCCGCTGGGGCGCGTGGGGTTGGGACGGCGCCGCGCCTGCGGCCCTCGCCGAGGCCGCGACGGCGTCATGAGCGAGTTGGCGGCAGCCTCGACGCCGCAGTTCCACCTTGTTTCGGGCGCGGCCACCCATGTCGGCTGCGTCCGCAAGCTGAACGAAGACTCCTATCTCGACCGCGCCGACCTAGGCCTGTGGGCGGTCGCCGACGGCATGGGCGGTCACGATGCCGGCGATCAGGCCAGCCAGCTCACCGTCGCCACCCTCGGCCAGATCCCGCCGCCGACGAGCGCGCCGGCCTTCCTCTCCGGCGTCAAGTCCGCGTTGCAGGCCGCCAGTTCGGAGCTGCGGCGCGAGGCTGCCGCCCGCGGTCCCGGCCGCATCATCGCCAGCACGGTCGTCACCCTGCTCGCCTATGGCCAGCACTATGCCTGCGTGTGGGCCGGCGACAGCCGGCTCTACCGCCTGCGCGACGAAACGCTGCAGCAGATCAGCAGGGATCACAGCCATGTGCAGGAAATGGTCGACGTCCAGCTGCTGTCGCCGCAGGAGGCGCGCAATCATCCCTACAGCAACGTCGTGACGCGGGCGGTCGGCGCCGCCGACGAGCTCGAGCTCGAGACCTGTCACGATCGCCTGCGTTCGGGCGACCTGTTCCTGCTGTGCAGCGATGGCTTGACGAAGGAGGTCGAGGACGACGAGATTCGCGCCATCCTCATGCGCGAATCCCTGTTCGATGCGCCCTACGCGCTGATCGAGAGCGCCATCGCCCACGGCGCCAGCGATAATGTCACGGTGGTCGCGGTGCAATGCCGCACCGCCGATGGCTAGCCCGCCATGGCGGACCGACGCCATCCGGACAATGACCTGACGCTCGGCCCCGGCGCGAAAACTGTCCGTCCGCAGACCGCGGTCGGCGGCCCGTCCTCGACGATCACGCCCGGACAGCTGCTCGCACATACCTACCGGATCGAGGCGCTGCTGGCGCGCGGCGGCATGGGCGAAGTGTACCGCGCCCGCCACGTGGAGCTCGACACTCTTCATGCGATCAAGGTGATTCTGCCGGAGCTGGCGGGCAACACCCGCATCGTCGACCTGTTCCGCCGCGAGGCCTCGATACTCCGCACCATCCGCCACGACGCCATTGTCGCCTATGACGGCGTCTTTCGCGACGAGAACGGCCGCATCTACCTGGTGATGGAATTCGTCGATGGTCCCTCGCTGTCGAAGCTCTTCAAGGAGGGTCCGCTGCGGCCGGCGCAGGTGCGCGAGCTGCGCGACCGCCTCGCCGACGGCTTGGCCGCTGCCCATGAGAAGGGCGTGATCCATCGGGATCTGTCGCCTGACAACGTAATCCTGCCGGGCGGCGAACTGGCCAAGGCCAAGATCATCGACTTCGGGATTTCCAAGATAGCCGACCCGGAGGTCAAGACCATCGTCGGCGATGACTTCGCCGGGAAATATTCGTACGTGTCGCCGGAGCAGCTCGGGCTCTATGGCGGCAAGGTCGATCCGCGCTCGGACATCTACAGCCTCGGCCTGGTATTGGCGGCTGCGGCCACCGGCGCGCCGCTCGACATGGGGGCCTCGCCGATCTCGGTGATCGAGGCGCGACGGGCGGTCCCGAAGCTGGAGCGCGTGCCGGCGGAATTGCGGCCCGAGCTGACCGCCATGCTGCAGCCCGACCCCGCCGACCGCCCGCAGTCGCTGCGCGACCTCATGCGCGAAAAGCCGCGGCCGGCCCGCTCGGGCGAAACCGCGAGCGATCGGCGGTCGGATCGGCGGACCGGGACCGCGCGGGACTCGCCACCGTCCGGGCGCGGAATGCGGATGGCCTTCGTCGGTGGCGCCCTGGTTCTGGTGCTGGCCGTAGGCGGCGGTCTGGGATACTGGCTGCTGGCGCCGACGCCGGCGCCGCCGGTGCCCGTGCCGCAGCCGCCTCAAACCGACAAGATCGCGCTCTTGACCGCGGCCGCCAATGCGGTGGTGCAGAGCTTCCAATGCGCCGAGTTGTCGGCGCGCGTGTCGCAAACTGGCGATATCGACGCGACCGGTTACGTCGGCAGCGACGACGACAGGAAACGGGTTGCGGCACAGCTGGCGAACCTGAGCAATGCCGGACGCGTCAACAGCGCATTGACGGTGATGGATTGGCCGCTGTGCGAGATGCTGGGGATCATGCACACCCAGACCGCTTGGCGTCAGAGCGACCCGGGTGTACCGCAGATCGAAGCCGGTGGGGAACTCGGCACCTATTTCACAAACGATCGCTTGAAGCCCACGATCACGGCCACGTCCCTTTACGATGGCTATCTGTATATCGACTATGTCGATGGGGCCGACGATGCGGTCGTGCACTTGTCTCCGAATGACATTCGGCCGGACGATCTTGTCCCTAAGGGGAGCAAGGTGAAGATCGGAACGCTACGCGCGGAGGACTACGTAATCGGGGCGCCCTACGGCACTAGTTTGATTGTTGCGATTTCATCGCCGGTGCGTCTTTTCGCTGGGCCGCGACCGAAGCAGGAAAAGGAGACTGGCGCAAAGGAATACCTGGCCGAACTACGTCGCCAGCTCCAGCGCGTTGCCGCCGATGGC
>JBGPEQ010000171.1:0-7706 GCA_041482855.1 Dongiaceae bacterium
ACCAGCTCGCTGCCCTGCGCCTCGACCATCTTGACGATATCCACCAGCTCCTGCCAGTGCGCGGGATCGAGCGGCGTGTGCACGTTGAACTTGTTGTGCTCGTGAGTCTCCAGGATACGCGCGAGCGTCCGCTTGAAGCCGCGGTCATTGTGCACTTCCCGGCCGCGCAGGCTGCCGCCGTAGTCGTAGGCGCCGTCGCGGTCGTAGCCGGCGTGATCGTAGATCGCGGCCACGCCGATGCCCGGCGGCTTGAAGCCCGGCGACAGCGCGCCCGCAATGAAGTCGCCGACGCCGATCTTGCCCTGCGCGATCCACTGGAACGGTTGCGCCAGCTGCACCAGCGAGAGCGTCCCGACCGTATCCGGCTGCAGGTCGACCGCCGCCTCGGTCCGCGCCGAGTTGAACCACCAGAAATCGATGGTGATGATGACCAGCTTCGGCCGATGCGCCGTGAACATCGATTGCAGGAGCGAGCGCATCTGCGCCATGTCGCGCATCGAGCCGAGATTGAGCATCGAAGAGGTGAAGCCGTGCCGCACGAACTGCAGCGCGCGCGACGAGCCGACGATCGCCACGTCCGGCTTGCGCAAGCGGTAGAGCGCCAGCTTGTACGGCACCGGCCGGAAGAACAGCGCCGAGCCGAACAGCAGATCCTCGCTCTCCTGGAGCGCCGCCGCCTGGCTCGGCGGAATCGTATCGCCGGTGCGCGTGAGAAACAGATAGGACATCCCCATCAGCGCCAGCAGCAGCGCGCCCGTCACCAGGAACGCCTGATTGTAGGCCAGCAGCCGGCGCCGCGGCCGCGCGACGATTTCCGTCGCGGCCGTCGCGGGTTGCCGTGCCTCTTCCAGCTTCAGCGCCATGACAGGGATCTAGGTGCCGCGAACATCAGAACTGAAAATACAGAAATTCGGAGCGCCAGCCGAGGATGGCGATGAGGCCGCAGCCCGCCAGCGCGCCGATGCCGATGCCGACCCACGGCCGCGGCCGCCACTGCAGCAAGCGCAGGCCCGCATGGATTCGCCGCAGCTCCATCGCCGGCAGCAGCGCCGGCCGGTAGCGCCGGAAGATATCGACCACGTTCGGCATCAGGACGGCGATCAGCGCCGTGCCGACGATCAGCGGCAACCCGTCATGCACGAGGTCCTCGAAGGCGCCGGGTGCCCCCTCCTGCAAGCCCGCCATGCTCCGGAGGATGGCAATGGCGGTCGGCAGGTCGGCGGCGCGGAAGAACACCCAGGCCACGGCGACGGCCAGCATCGTGACGAGCCATCCCAGCAGTCGACGCAGCCGCAAGTCCCAGGCGCCGACCGCCGCCGGCACGACCAAGGTCCACAACCGCTGGATGACGAGATAGAGCCCGTGCAATCCGCCCCACAGCACGAAGGTCCAGCCGGCGCCGTGCCAGAGGCCGCCGAGCAGCATGGTGATCATGAGATTGGCGACCTGGCGCGCCCGCCCGCGCCGGTTGCCGCCGAGCGGAATGTACAGGTAGTTGCGCAGGAAGCGCGACAGGGTCATGTGCCAGCGGCGCCAGAAATCGGCGATGTTGGTGGCCCGATAGGGCGAATAGAAGTTCGCGGGCAGGCGGATGTTGAACAGCCGCGCCAGGCCGATCGCCATGTCCGAATAGGCCGAGAAATCGAAATAGAGCTGCAGGCTCCAGGCAATTGCCGCCGCCCAGGCCTCGTAGGGCAGCAGCAGTGTGCCGGCCGCCGCGGCGTTGAACATAGGGCTCGCGATCTGGGCCAGCCCGTCGGCGATCACGGTCTTCTTGAAGAGGCCGATCGAGAAGATCGCCAGCCCCAGGGTGAGGTTGAGCATACGCGGCCGCAGCAGCGCCGTGGATTGCAGCTGCGGCATGATCTCGTTGTGGTGGACGATCGGTCCGGCGATCAGCTGCGGGAAGAACGTCACGAACAGGCAGTATTCGCCGAAGCCGTAGCGCGGCGCCTTGCGCCGGTAGCTGTCGACGAGATAGGCGATCTGCTGGAAGCTGTGGAACGAGATTCCCAGCGGCAGGATGATCTTGCCGACCGACCATGCTGGACCGCCCAGCTCCCTCAAGATGCCCAGGATGAAATAGGTGTATTTGAAGTAGCCGAGCACCAGCAGCATGGTGCCGACGCCGAACGCCGTGAGCAGCAGGCGGGCCCGCGGCGAAAGGTCCGGCCGCGCCAGCTGCCGCCCGAGCAGGAAATTGAACACCACCTCGGCCAGGATCAGCAGCAGGTACCAGGGGTTCCACCAAGCGTAGAAGAACATCGATGCCGCCGACAGGTACGCGATGGCCAGCGGCCGGCTGCCGCGACGCGAGACCAAGAAGAATCCGATGACGGCAAGCGGCAGGAAGCCGAAGACGAATTCGAACGAGTTGAAGAGCATGCGGGCGGATGGTTCCGTGGTCGCGCGGCCGGCGGCGGAGTATAGCCACGCGTCCCGGCGGAACAAGGATGACGGCCGGGCGCGCGCAGGCCTCGTTCAGGTGGCGGGAGACTGGGATCGGCGACGTGCGTCCTTCGACAGGCTCAGGATGAGGAGCAATCTTTGTGCCACCAAGATTCACCCTCATCCTGAGCCTGTCGAAGGACGCACGATAGCGGTGCAACGCCCTTCCGCCGCCCCTACCTGAACAGCTGATCGCTGCCCATGTCGTCTTCGTATTCGGGGGCGAGGCGGTCGGAGATGGTCATGATCATGTCGACCGTCTTGCCGTCGCGGGCGAGCGGCAGGGCCAGCCTCAGATAGGTGCGCGCCTGCCCGCCATAGCGCAGGCTGATGCGATAGAGGGTCGGCCGCCCGCCCTCGGCGACCTCCGCGAAATGCTTGCGCAGCAGGGCGGCATGGAATTCCGGCTTGACCTCGTCGGTGGTGCGTCCCGTGAGGTCGGCGCCGTAGCGCTCGGCGATGGTGGTGCCGTCCAGGCGGTAGCGGAAGGCCAGGGGATAGCGCTCGACGTCGAGCAGGCAGACCAGCCCCAGGGCCCACGGAAAGTCGAGCGGATCGATGTCCTGGCGCGCCGGCGCCTGCTCCCCCCGGCACCGGCCCTGCCAATAGTCGTACATCCGACGCAGCGTGTCGGACGGGATTTCCGCTAGCGACAGCCGGGTTGCGGCGACGCCGTCTTGCATGGGTTTACGCACCGGGGACGTGGAGAGCGCGGATACATTGCAACTATTCATGTGGGGTACTCTGGAGCGCCCGGCAACCGCGTACTGTGATTGGAATCACAGTCTTCCAATTTCGGGGCGAAAGTGCGACGCGCTGATGGCGCCGCCGCGGCGTCTGATTAAGTTCCCATTAACCTTGGTTGACGGTTAACGGCGCTTCAGGGCGGCGGTCAGGGCCTCGACGACGCGGTCCACATCACGATCGGCCATGCCCGGAAACAGCGGCAGGCTGAGGCAGCGCGCATAGTAGGACTCGGCGCCGGGCAGGGATAAATCGCCATAGCGGCGGCGATAATAGGGCTGCAGATGCACGGGAATGTAGTGCACCTGGCTGCCGATGGCGCGCTCCTGCAGCGCCGCCATGACCTGCGCCCGCGTCCGTCCGGCGGCCGCGAAATCGATGAGTACGGTGCACAGGTGCCAGGCCGGTTGGCAGTCCGTGGGCGCGGGTGCCAACCGCACGATTGGCGACAGCGGCGCCAGCAGCTGCCGATACCGCTCCACCAGCCAACGCCGCCGCTCGGCGAAGCGGTCGAGCTTCTTCAGCTGGCTGAGCCCGAGCGCGCAGTGGATGTCGGTCGCCCGGTAGTGATAGCCCGGCTCGTCCATCTCGTAGTACCAGGGATTCGGCTTGCCATCGGCGTCGAAGGCGAGGTCGCGATTCTGGAGTGCGGCCGGATCGCGCGTCATGCCGTGACTGCGGAACCGCGCGAGCCTTTCCCGCAGCGCCGGATCGTTGGTGGTAACCGCGCCGCCCTCGCCCATGGCGATCGTCTTCACTGGATGGAACGAGAACACGGCCATGCGGCTGTAGCGGCAGTCGCCGATCGGCGTGCGCGGCTGGTTGCCCGGCCCATAGCTGGCGCCGATGGCATGGGCGGCATCCTCGACCACCGCCAGGCCATGGCGCTGCGCAACCGCGGCGATCCCCGCGAGATCGACCGTCCGCCCGCCGAAATGCACGGGCAGCACGACCTTGGCTTTGCCTTCTGCCCGCGCCAGCGCGGCCTCGAGCGTGGCCGGCGTCAGCAGCGCCGTATCGGCGTCGACATCGGCGAAGACCACCTCGGCGCCGACATGGCGCGCCGCATTGGCGGTCGCGAGAAAGGTGATGCTCGGCACGATGGCGCGGTCGCCCGGCCCGAGCCCGAGCGCCATCATCGCGAGATGCAGCCCGGCCGTGGCGCTCCCGCACACGACCGCGTGCTTCGCCTGCACGCGCGCCGCCAGCGCCGCCTCGAAGGCCTCGACCGCCGGCCCGGTCGTCAGCCAGTCCCCGCGCAAGACCTCGGCGACCGCGGCGATGTCGTCTTCATCGATCTCCTGCCGGCCGTAGGGCAGAAAGCGTTGCGACCCTTCACTCATGTGATAGGCCGAGTCTCGATCCTTGAACCACAGAGACACAGAGGCACAGAGGACCACAGAGTAACTATGTGCGCGGATGAGTGCATGAGGCTGCCGGCAATAAGCACGGCTGCGGTTCCCTTCTTCTCCGTGTTTCTCTGTGCCTCTGTGCCTCTGTGGTTCAAGGCCACCAACCGGGCGGCGCCGCTCAGAAGCCCGAGTCGCGCAGCATCTTATTCAACCCGTCCACATCGAGCCATTGCGTATTGGTATCGCTGGCGTAGCGGAAGCCGTCGGCCACGCGCGCGGCGCCGTCCTCGGCGAAGGAGCGCCGCTTCCACCAGTGGAACGACGGCTCGATGACGTAGCGGTCCGGAAGCTCGACGGTCGAGCGCGAATCGTCTTCGGTCACCATCACCTCGTGCAGCTTCTCGCCCGGCCTTATGCCCACGATCTTGTGGGGCAGATTCGGCGCCATCGCCTTGGCGAGGTCGACCATGCGCATGCTCGGGATCTTCGGGACGAAGATCTCGCCGCCGCGCGTGAGGCCGAGGCAGGACAGCACGAACTCGACGCCCTGGCTGAGGGTGATCCAGAACCGCGTCATGCGCGCGTCCGTGATCGGAAGGCTGTCGGCCTTCTTGGCGATGAGATCGCGGAAGAACGGCACCACGCTGCCGCGCGAGCCGATCACGTTGCCGTAGCGCACCACCGCGAACAGGATGTCGGGCGTGCCGCTCATGTTATTGGCGGCGACGAAGATCTTGTCGGAGGCGAGCTTGCTGGCGCCGTAGAGGTTGATCGGGTTGGCGGCCTTGTCGGTCGAGAGCGCGATCACCCGCTGCACCTTGTTGCGGATCGCCGCCTGCACGATGTTCTCGGCGCCGATGACGTTGGTGTGGATGCACTCGAACGGGTTGTACTCGGCCGTCGGCACCTGCTTCAGCGCGGCGGCGTGGATGATGTAGTCGACCCCGCGCGTGGCCATGTCCAGCCGCGCCGCATCGCGCACGTCGCCGATGAGGTAGCGCATGCAGGGATAGGTCTCGATCGGCAGCTCCGACGCCATCTCCCACTGCTTCAGCTCGTCGCGCGAAAACACCGCCAGCCGCCGCGGCTTGTAGTGCTTCAGCACGTGCCGGACGAAGGCCTTGCCGAACGAGCCGGTACCGCCGGTCACCAGGATCGATTTGCCGTCGAGGTCAGGCTTCGGAATGGTGATGGCTGCCAATGTCGGCTTCTCCGGTGCGGCGAGGCGTGCCCCGGACTCGATTCGGAGGCAGGCGCCGGAGCGGTACCAAGCGACCGCCGGGGCGTCAACCCCGGCGTGCAAGGCGCGGCCTTTTCCCATGGCATTTAGGAGATTGGGATCGGCACGCTGCGTCCTTCGACAAGCTCAGGATGAGGGGGAATTCTTGTGCCACCAAGGTCAACCTCATCCTGAGCTTGTCGAAGGACGCAGGATGGCCGTGCAACCAACGTGCCGGCCCGCTCAAGCCGGCAACAATGGACTCTGCCCCCGATAAATTCAGAATGGAGTCGACGGCTCAAGCGCGGCCGGCGAACTTCCGCCGCCTATTCGTCTAAGACCGGCAGCAGCTTTCGCGCCGTCGGCCGCGAGCCGGCCCAGGCGTCGCCGTAGAAGCTGTAGACCATGATCTGAGCCACCTCCTCGCCGCAGAGGGCGAGCGGCAGGAACAGCGACTCGTCCAGCACATAGCGCCCGTCCGGCTTGACGAATCGGTCCTTGTCGTAGAGGAACGAGCGGATCGCGACCACGCGCTCGTAGTTGGCGATCACGTCCCGGGCGTCCGAGCCGAACCAGTTCTCGGCCACCCGCATGCCCGTCGGATCGTTGCCGCGCGCGGCGACTTCGCGGGTGCCGATCAGCCGGTAGACGAAGTCGAGCGGATCGCGCTTCACCTCGACCAGGCTGATCCCCGGCAGATGGCGCCGGATCTCGTTGGGATCGATGTCGGAGCGCAGCGGCAGCGGCCGGCCGGCGCGCCTGCGGTCCCAGTAGTGGAAGACCTCGGCCACGGTCGGGCTGCAGACTTCGAGGAACTGCAAGGAGGTAATTCTTCGGTCCACGGGCGGTCTTGAGCAGAGGAAACGGAGCCAGCCCCTCCGTTGCCGGAGGGCGCGGCTCGCCTACCGTACCGCCGTCCTCTGAAGCAATGGTTAACGCCTTCCGCAGGTGCCGCCGCACTCACCCACCGGCGGCCACGCTGCCCGCCAGCCGCCGCACCCAGCGGGGCAGCCAGGCGGATTCGTCGTTGCCGGTGGCGGCGCGGGCACTCTCGCGGTGGCCGTGGATGTGAAAGACCCGCTCGCCGCAGGGCTCTATCGTGAAGCGCTGGCGTCCGCCGATGGCCTCGGCGAAGCGCTGCAGCCGGCGCTCGATCTCCGCCGGCGCGATCGCCGGCATAAGCCGCCGGTTGTGCTTCTTCGACAGAACGTAGCGGATGTAGCCGCGGCCGGGCCGCCACAGTGCACGCGCCGCATCCCGCGTCGGCGTGACGCCGAACCGCTCGGTCAGCTGCTGCACGATCCGCTCGGCCGCGAACGGTCCCGACTGCGCCGCGAAGGAGCGGTCGAAGCGGGCGCGGAACTCCGCCGGATAGGCGAAGCCGTCGCCCGCCGCGATGATCGCCGCCGCCCGCGTCACCACCTCCTCCGGCGTGCGCGCCGCGAAGTTGATCTGCGGCGAGAGGTAGTTGCCGAGCACGGGCGACTCGGCGGGCTGGAAGCAGATGGCCGGCCGCCCGAGCGCGAAGGCCTCCACGCCGGTCGTGCAGTAGGTGTGGATGAGCAGGTCGGCGGCCAGGATCCACGGCACCGCCGCGCCCTGCCGCACCGTCTCGGCGCGCGGCACCTCCGCCACGATCGCCTTCCACGGCGCGGCGTTCTCGCTTGGGTGGGGCCGCACGATGATGCGATGGTCGGGAAACGCCGCCGCCAGCCTGGGCAGCAGGTCCTTGATGCCCGCGAGGCCGGCGCGTTCCAGTCGCAGGTGGCCCTCCAGGAAGGCCGCGTCCTCGGGCTTGCGGCGGTCGAACTTGCCGCCGCGCTCGAGCTTGCGCACCATCTGCTCGGTCGTGCCCTTGCCGGAATTGGTGAAGCCGAGATTGGTGTTGATGAGGATGAACCGCCCGTACTCGCTGCGGATGCGCTCGACCTCCGGCCCATGGG
>JBGPEQ010000172.1:0-7675 GCA_041482855.1 Dongiaceae bacterium
ATGCCACGACGCTGTTGCTTATCGGCTCGCTGACCTGGATACTAGGGCGACCGAATTCACCCGCAGCGCCGGCCGCTCGCGCGGCCTGACTCACCCACCCACGGGCTGCGGGATCCTTGGCCTTCCGCAGCTCACGCTTCGGAAGGCCATTCTTTTTGTGGGGCGCACGTGCGTGGACCGGCGAAGCATCGTCTGCCGGAGGAATGGTGCGTGCGCTTGTGGCGCGGGTGGATGATGGCGGCGTAATGGGCGTTGCGTGCGCGCCAACGCGTGGCGCGGTTAGTCAGCGTCGGCGGGATCGAAAGTCAGATGGCACATGATTGGGCGTCAGACACCAAGCCAAGCCTCGGCATGCGCCGCTCGGCCCGCTTGCGTGAGCAGATCGCGATAGAGCGCGTAGTCATCCCCTGCTACGGGGACTGCCACGTCGGGCAAAATGATGCGGCCAACCGGGGATAACGAGGTCATACCCAATGCTGCGCGCGCGACTACGCCGCATCTATCTAGCCCGGATTATTCACGCCAGATAGGAATTTGAGCTGACGGGCGTAGCTTAAGCCGTTGGAATCGTGTATAGATTCGGTTGCGAGACTGAACTGTACACGGGACCACGGAGGCCACGCCCGCCATGACGGAAGATACGCTGTTTCTCCGCGGTCTGTCACCGGTCGCAGGCAAGCAATTGCGGGTTGCATTCGACGGCGGACTGCAGTCGTCGGACGGCGGCGTGCTTGTGCTGCGCGAGGTCGATCGCCGGCTCGGCCTCGCCGAACGGCTGGCGGCCTGCATTCCCGATTGGCGCGATCGCGAGTGCATCAGCCACACGATCGCGGACATGCTGCGCTTGCGCATGTTCGCCATCGCAGCCGGCTACGAAGATGCGAACGACTGCGATGCCTTGCGCACCGATCCGATCTTCAAGCTGGCGGTGGGGCGGGGGCCGCAGACGGGCGATCCCTTGTGCTCGCAGCCGACCATGTCGCGGCTGGAGAACGCGGTGTCGCGGATCACGCTGGCGCGATTGCAGGTGGCGCTGATCGACCAGTTCTGCGCGAGCTGGACCAAAGTGCCCGCGCGCATCGTGCTCGACATCGACGACACCTGGGACGCGGTCCACGGCGGCCAGCAGCTGGCGTTCTTCAACGCCCACTACGATGGCTACGGCTACCTGCCGATCCACATCTACGAGGCCTCGAGCGGCAAGCTGGTGGCGGCGATCTTGCGGCCGGGCAAGACGCCGACCGGGCAGGAAGTGCGCAAGATCCTCAAGCACGTGATCCGCCGCATCCGCCAGCACTGGCCCAAGGTCGCGATCCTCGTGCGCGGCGACGGCCACTATGGCCGGCCGGAGGCGATGGATTGGTGCGAGGACAACGGCGTTTTCTACTGCTTCGGCCTCGGCGGCAACCCGGCGCTGGCGGCCCTGGCGGCGCCGCTCAACGAAGACGTGGCGGTGCGGCGCGCGCTTCAGGGCGCGACCGGCAAGCTGCGCCGCTACGCCAGCTTTGCCTACGCCGCCACGAGCTGGCGGCGCAAACGCCGCGTCGTCGCTCGCATCGAGGCCTCCGCGCAGGGCACGGATACGCGCTTCGTCGTCACCAACTTCACCGACAAGCCCAAGCGGCTTTACGAGCGCGTCTACTGCGCGCGCGGGCAGATGGAGAACCTGATCAAAGCGCACAAGCGCCACCTCGCCTCCGACCGCACCTCCTGCACGAGCGCGCTCGCCAACCAGTTCCGCCTCGTCCTGCACTCCGCCACTTATATGTTGCTGCATGGCTTGCGCGCGGCCGCACCCAAGCGCTCCTTCTGGCGCACAGCGCAGTTCAATACGCTGCGCCTGCGCTTGATCAAGCTCGGCGCCCGCGTCATCGAGAAGGCGACCCATATCAAGGTGATCCTGCCCGCCGCCTGCCCGGACAAGGCGATCTTCGCCCGCCTCGCCGGCGCCTTCGCACCATCGGGGCCGTGACAGCAGGGCCAGCGCGCCCCTCTGAACCGATTCCTATCAACCCTAACGCCTTACAACCACTGGTCGATCGACGCAGCGCACTCCGGCGCCACGCTCGGACGCGCGCCGCCCGAACCGGCGTCGATTCGGACCCCCGTCAGTGGTACTCTCATGAATAGATCGGGCTAATAGGTGCCAATTTAGGACGGCTCCACTTGGTCCGTCCATGACCTGTATCAATGCTACGTTTCGGTGTTCCATGCCACAGGTGTTCTCCGGCCGCAGTGGTTCGAGACCCAGGTTCGGTGCGGAACTGAGATGATTAGGAAGATCCTGATAGCCCATAATCTCTCTCGGCGTTCGAGCGTCGCCCTCGAGCGCGCCGTGCAGCTTGCGGGCCAGACCGGCGCCGCCCTGGATCTCCTCCACGTCGTTGAAGATGACCTGCCGGCTCCGGTGATCGACCGACGGAAGGCAGAGGCGAGAACAGTCATGAGTGATGATCTCTCGGCGCTGCCAGAGCCCGCGATAGCGAAGGTCGAGACGGTCGTTCTCGTCGGCAAAGACTACACGGATATTCTCGGTTGGGCCGAGAAGTCGGGAGCCGATCTCATCGTACTTGGCGTCCATCGCGAGGACGCATTGCGGTCCGTCGTAATCGGGACGACGGCCGAACGTATCATCGGATTTGGCAGCCGACCCGTGCTCATCGTGAAGAAGCTGCCCGCGGGCAACTACCGCCGGCCCGTGGTCGCCGTCGACTTCTCGGCATCGGCCCGGCAAGCGGCCGCATTCGCATTTGACCTCCTGCCGGAATCGGAGATTCGACTGGTGCATGCCTTGGCGATGACAGGCGATGACAGCCAAGCGCGAAGCAAGGCTGCGGATAAGATGGAAAGGATGCGGTCAGAATTGAGCGCGAAAGTTGCCTCAACTCGTGGTCGAGCCGTGCCGACGCAGCTGGTGATTCGTCACGGCTCACCCATCGCCGTCATCCGTGATGCCGTGAAGGACTCCGAGGCGGACCTTCTTGTCGTCGGCGCTCAACGCCGATCTGGTCTTACGCGGACCCTCATTGGCGAGATTCCCGAGGATCTGTTGGCCCGGCCGCCCTGTGACCTTCTTCGTGCATGCCTGACGCTTGCGAGGCTCATGCCCGTTCCCGATGCGCTCCAACGAGCAATGATCGGTGGATGCCCAGCGTAAATGCTGGCCAGCTGTGATTGCGCAAGAAAAGGTGCCGTGCTTAACTGAACCCTAAGGCAACGAGAGGCTGCAATACCGAGTCGCTGGCGGGCTATGCATCCGTCCATGAATCGATCCATCAAGCCTGTGACGCGACGCCGGAAGCGGTCCCCGAATCGCCCCGCTGCAATCAAAGCGAAGAAGACCGGTCGTTCAATGCCGCGGCCACGCCTCCCGGCAAAGCCCAACAATTCCGCGAGAACGGCGGCGCGCGCTGTCGCACAGTCGAGCAATGCCGACTCGCCCAAACGCGGCGGCCAAGCTAAACGAACGAAGGCTCCGAAAAGCTCATCACTCTTGGCAAGCCATCGCGGAAAGAAAAAGGATCGTTCGTCGCTGCAGGGTTCCTCAACGGGAGCGCACGAGCAGCTCAAGAGAAGTGAGGAGAAATTCCGCTCACTCGTCGAGACCGCAGCAGCGCCTATTCTTGTCCTCTCACCAGAATTCGTCGTGCTCGAGTTCAACGCGGAGGCAGAGCGGGTCTACGGGCGTCGCCGGGGACGGCTCGTGGGCCGCAACCATTTTGAAGCGCTCGGTAGGGAGGGGCGCGGCGGTCTCACGCGTGCGCATCTCCGGGATGTGCTGGCCGGTCATCCTGTCCGCGGGGTCGAGGAGCGCGTCCTTCGACCGGACGGCTCGGAGCGCGTCCTGCTATGGAACGCGAGCCGGTTGATCGACTCAGACGAGCGGCCGCTTGGTTTGATTGCGGTTGCGCAAGACATCACGGAACGGCAGCGAGCCGAGGAAGCACTGCGCGAGCGCGAGGCGAGATTGAGTTCGGTCATATCCACGGCTCCCGACGCGATCGTGACGATCGACGACCGTGGAGTCATCCAATCCTTCAGCAACGCGGCCGAGATGCTGTTCGGATATGCCGCGGGCGAGGTGATCGGACGCAACGTCAGCATGCTCATGCCCCAGCCACATCGAAGCAAGCATGACGGCTACCTTGCCCGCTATCGGCGCACCGGCGAGAAGAGAATCATCGGCATCGGCCGCCAGGTCGAAGCGCAGCGCAAGGACGGCACGATCTTTCCCGTGGAGCTATCGGTCGGCGAAGTCCAGCTCGGCGCGACCCGCATCTATACCGGCTTCATCCGCGACATCACGGCACGCGCCAAGATGGAGCAAGAGCTTCGGCATGCGCAGAAGATGGAAGCGATCGGTCAATTGACCGGTGGACTGGCGCACGACTTCAACAACATGCTGACCGTCATCGCCGGCAATCTCGAAATGCTGGAGGATCGGCTCACGAATGCCGACCATTTGTCTCTCTTGACGGAGGCACAGGAAGCAGCCGACCTCGGGGCCAAGCTGGCGGGCCGCCTGCTCGCCTTCGGCCGCCGGCAGCCACTCAATCCAAAGCCGATCAACTTGAGCGAACTTGCCGCCGGCATGGCGGACCTCTTGAGCCGCAGCCTTGGGGAGGTGGTGCGGCTGGAGACCCGACTTGCGCCGAACTTGCGGACGACCATGGCCGACCCGGGACAGGTCGAGAATGCGCTCCTGAATCTCGCAATCAATGCGCGCGACGCGATGCCGGAGGGCGGGCGGCTCCTGATCGAGACGAGCGAGGTCGAGATCGACGAGGAAGCGCTGGCCGTGCATGCCGAGGTGGAGCCTGGCTCCTACGCGATGCTGGCGGTGACCGACACCGGCGTCGGCATGACGCCCGAGGTGCGCCAGCGCGCCTTCGAGCCGTTTTTCACCACGAAGGGACCGGGCGGGGGCAGCGGCCTCGGCTTGAGCATGGTCTACGGTTTCGTCAAGCAATCCGGCGGGCACGTCCAGATCTACAGCGAACTCGGTCATGGCACGACTGTCCACATATACTTGCCGATCAGGGACCATGATGGGCGTATGGCGACCAGCCGTGCGCCCCGTGCATCGGGCGCTGTCGGCGGAGAGACCATCCTCGTCGTCGAGGACGACCAGCGCGTTCGTCGGGTCTCCATGCGCCGCTTGAAGGAACTCGGCTACGCCGTCATCGAGGTCGACAGCGGTCCGGCCGCACTAAGGATACTCGACCGGGGCGACCCCATCGATCTCGTCTTCACCGATGTCGTGATGCCCGGCGGGATGACCGGCCTGGACCTCGCGCGCGAAGCCCGCCGCCGCCGGCCCGAGATCAGGGTTCTCTTCACGTCCGGGTATGCCGATCCTGCCATGATCGAGGGCGGCACGCTGACTGCGAACGACGGATGGCTCGGCAAGCCCTATAGTCGAGCCGATTTGGCGTCCAAGGTCAGGGACCTGCTGGATCACGGATGATGGCACCCTATGATTGGGCCATCACCGACGCGGCGAAGATGTAACCCGTGCCTCTGACTGTCTTGATCAGCTGCGGGTTCTGCGGGTCCGGCTCGATCTTCTTGCGCAACCGCACAACTTGTGTGTCGATCGCGCGGTCAAAGGCGGCCCATTCCCGGCCCTTGACGAGAGTCATCAGGTGATCGCGATCCAGCACCCGGTTGGGATTGCGAGCGAACACACGCAGCAGGTCGAACTCGCCGGCTGTCAGCGGCACCAGGTCGCCGTCGGGCCGCCGCAACTCCCGCTTCAATAGGTCGAATCTCCAACCCTGAAAGACCAGCGTATCGCGCGCTGGTTCCTTCGACGGGGACGCCTGGGCGGATGACGATGCAGGTTGCGGATGCACCCGGCGCATCACCGTCCGGATGCGGGCGAGGACTTCCCGCAGATGGAACGGCTTCGCGATGTAGTCGTCCGCTCCAGCCTCCAGGCCGACCACCCGGTCGATCAGCTCCCCCTTGCCGGTCAGCATGATGATGGGAATCTCCGATCGCTGCCGAATATGCCGGGCAAGCGAGAGCCCGTCCTCGCCGGGCATGACGAGGTCGAGCAGCACGAGGTCGACGGTGTCGCGTTCCAGAACCAGCCGCATTGCCGCCCCGTCGGCTGCCTCGCTCACCCGAAAGCCTTCGGCCGAGAGATAGCGGCTGAGCATCGTGCGGATTCGCCGCTCGTCGTCGACGACGAGGATATGGGACTGTTCGCCCATTAAGAGCCCTCACTCGTGCGCAGCAATATCGCTCCGCGTAGATCCGCTCTGTCACAGACTGTCACAATCTGCCACCGATGGATTCTAGAAACACGAACTGTCGCCATCAAGCCGTGACCTTCCCCTCCTATACCTGCCGCCCGGCTAGAGAGCCGGGTTGTCGTCCCGGGGAGAGGAAGCAAGCCATGTATACACATAGCATTTCGACCACGCCCGCGAATGTCGATTTCTCGGGCCTCATTGTCTGTAAGGGCCTTGGACAACAGGCGACGAGACACATTGCCGCAATCAGCATCGTTCAGAAATTGAGCCCCGGGAAGACGCTGTTTTCCGAGGGTGACGAGGCCGAAAACGTATACGAGGTGGTACAGGGCACTCTGCGCCTCTACAAGCTCCTGTCCGATGGGAGGCGCCAGATCACGGGCTTTCTTTCCGCCGGCCATCTGCTCGGCCTCGCCCACGAGGACTGTTACCTCTACACGGCGGAGGCCATCACCGAGGTGACCTTGTGCCGTTATCCGCGGGCGCGCTTCGTCCGCATGGTCGACGAAGTGCCGGGGTTTGCGCGGCGGCTGCTTGCCGTGACGTCCAACGAACTGTGCGCCGCCCAGGATCAGATGCTCCTGCTCGGCCGGAAATCGGCCGTGGAAAAGTTGGCGAGCTTCATCCTCATGATGGCCGGACGGCGCGGCAACGATCGAGGCGAAGTTCGAATTCCGATGACCCGGACCGACATCGCCGATTACCTCGGACTGACGGTCGAGACGATCAGCCGAACGCTCACTAAACTCAAGCAGGACGGCGTCATCGCGCTTCCATCTGTGTATCGCATCGAGCTGCGCGATCGCGACAAGCTTGAAGACCTGGCCGCCGGCGAATTGGGCGACGACCTCTAGGTCGGCCCGGACCGCCGAGAACTCCCGATGAAACCGTCCGCTACGCATCCTGGCCCAAAGCTGAGGGTGGAACGCCACCCCGCCTTCGTCGAAAGCACAAAGTCGCTGGCGACAATGCCGGCGCAGGCGCCGCGGTCTCGAGAGGCGTGCCGTCGCGCGCTCGTCGTCGAGGCGGATCCGGGAACGAGGAAAGTCTGTCAAGGTGTCCTGGACAGCTACGGCATGGTTGCGGACATGGTCGAGAGCGGGGTTGCGGCCGTGTCAAGGGCGAGGCGGAAGCCGCCTGACGTGATCATCATGGATCTGCAGTTGCGGGACAGTCCGGGCCTGGAGGTCATTCAGTGGCTGCGGTCCAATCCGGCGCTGAGGTCGACGCCCGTCATCGTGCTCACGACCAACGCGCACGATGTTTCCCGCTCGAAATCGTGGAGTGTCGATGCCGTGCTGTTGAAGCCGGTTTCGTCCGAGGCGATGGAGAGCGCCATCCGAAACGTGATCGATCCGGAAAGCATCTGAGGGGACACGCGATCGACCCGACTCTGGCCGCCGGCGATCCAGACG
>JBGPEQ010000173.1:0-7650 GCA_041482855.1 Dongiaceae bacterium
AAGAAACGAGAGAGGTCGATGACAGCATCACCGCAATGAGAACCGCCGGTGCGACGCCACGACTATTGACAAGTCCGGACGGCCAACCCACTCCTTTGCCCGCAATCCAGGCAGCAGTTCTTGCCGCCTGACGGAAACCGAGTGGGAACATGGCGACGCTCCTCGACGTCAGAGGACTGAGCAGGCATTTCGGCCCCATCACCGCCGTCGACAATGTGAGCTTTGCGGTCGAGCGCGGCGGGGTGCTGGGGTTTCTCGGGCCGAACGGCGCGGGCAAGACGACGACCATGCGGATGATCGCCGGGTTCCTGGCGCCGAGCACCGGGACGGCCATCGTCTGCGGCGCCGATGTCGGCACCGATCCCGTGGCCGTGAAGCGCCGGCTCGGCTATCTGCCGGAAGGCGCGCCGCTCTATGTCGACATGACGCCGGCCGGCTTCCTCGAGTTCGTCGCCTCCATCCGCGGCCTCGCCGGCGCCAATCGACGGCGGCGATTGGCCGATGTGGTCGAGCGCATGCATCTCGGCGGCGTTCTGCGCCAGCGCATCGAGACGCTCTCAAAGGGCTACCGACGCCGCGTGGCGCTGGCCCAGGCCATCCTGCACGATCCGGATGTGCTCATCCTGGACGAGCCCACCGACGGGCTCGATCCCAATCAGAAATACGAGGTGCGCGAACTGATCCGCACCATGGCGCCCAGCAAGGCCATCGTCATCTCGACCCACATCCTCGAAGAGGTGGAGGCGCTCTGCAATCGGGCGATCATCATCGCCCGCGGCCGTGTGGTCGCCGACGGCACGCCGGAGGCGCTGCGGGCGCGGTCGGACCGGCACAACGCCGTTACGCTGCGGCTGAGCGCGGGCGAGGCGCAACGAGCGATCAAGGCGCTGCAGCCGCTGCCGGAGGTGGCGCGCGTCGACATGATGGCTCAGGTCGACGGCGTGGTCGATCTGCTGGTGCGACCGGCGAATGGCCGCAGCATCGCCGCGCAAGTCGGCGCCGCCCTGCGCGCGCAGGGGGTCGGCATCGAGGAACTGTCCAGCGAGCGCGGCCGCCTGGACGACGTCTTCCGCACCATCACCAGCGCGCCCTGACCCCGGACCATCGGCCGTGCGCAACACCATCATCATAGCCAGGCGCGAACTGGCGGCCTACTTCAGCTCGCCGCTCGCCTATGTCTTCATCGTCATCTTCCTGGCCCTGGCGGGCGCGCTCGGCTTTTATCTCGGCGCTTTCTTCGAGCGCGGCCAAGCCGATCTCGGCTCCTTCTTCCTGTTCCATCCCTGGCTGTTCATGATCCTGGTGCCGGCGATCGGCATGCGGCTGTGGGCGGAGGAGCGGCGCTCCGGCACCATCGAGCTGCTGATGACCCTGCCGATCACGCCGAGCGAGGCCGTGCTCGGCAAGTTCCTGGCGGCTTGGGCGTTCACGACCATCGCCTTGGCGCTCACATTCCCCATGTGGCTCACGGTCAATTATCTGGGCGCGCCGGACAACGGGATCATCGTCGCCAGCTATATCGGCAGCTGGCTGATGGCGGGCGCATTCCTGGCCTTGAGTTCCTGCCTCTCGGCCCTCACGAAGAACCAGGTGATCGCCTTCATCGTCGGCGCCGCGGTCTCCTTCCTGTTCCTGATGAGCGGGCTCGACCTCGTGCTCGACGCCTTCCGGGGCTGGGCGCCGGCCTATGTCGTCGATCTCGTCGCCTCGCTCTCCTTCCTCACCCATTTCGCCGCCATCGCGAAGGGAGTCATCAGCCTGCCGACGGTGGTCTTCCTGGTCTCGCTGATACTGCTCTGCCTGTTCATCAACACGCAGGTCATCGAGATCGAGAAGGCGGCTTAGGAAGGCGCATCATGCAGCAGGCCCTGCGACGAATGAACCGCGGCACGCTTACCGTCATCGGCGTGGCCCTCGCCGTCGTCTGCTTCCTGGCCGTCAACCTGTTCGCGACGCTCCAACTCGGCGCGGCCCGCCTCGACCTCACGGAGAACGGCCTCTACACCCTCTCCGACAGCACTTCCGCCATGCTCAAGGCGATGAAGGAGCCGGTGAAGCTGCGGCTCTATTCCTCCCGTCAACTGCTCGACAGCAGCCCCGGCCTCAAGCCCTATGCGGCGCGCGTGCGCGAAACGCTGGCGAGCTACGTCAAGCTGTCGGGCGACAGGATCTCGCTGGAGGTCATCGACCCCGAGCCGTTCTCGCCGGAAGAGGATCGCGCCGCCGCCTTCGGCCTGCGCGGCGTGCCCTACGATGCGACCGGCAATCGCGGCTATTTCGGCTTGGTCGGCACCAACACCACCGATGACACCGACAAGATTCCCTTCCTGGCGCCGGATCGCGAGGCCTTCCTCGAATACGACCTCACGCGGCTGGTCTACGATCTCGCCCACCCGGACAAGCCGGCGGTCGCGCTGCTCGACGGCCTCGGCATCAACGGCGGGCCGCAGAGCAACTATCGGCCCTGGCAGATCTACGAGCAGATGCGCCAGTTCTTCGACCTGCGCATCATGGCCGGCGACATCGACAAGTTCGGCGACGACGTCAAGGCGCTGGTCATCATTCATCCCCATGACCTCAGCGACAAGACCCAGTTCGCGATCGACCAGTTCGTCCTGCGCGGCGGCCCGACCATGGTGTTCGTCGATCCGCTCGCCGAGAACATGCAGCGCAACGCCCAGATGGGCGCCCCGCCGCCGAACGTCGCTTCGAACCTCGAGCAGCTGATGCGGGCCTGGGGCGTCGCGCTCTCGCCCGGCAAGGTGGTCGGCGACCGCCGCGCGGCGATGCAGGTGCAGGCGATGAGCAATGGCCGCGCCGTCATCACCCAGTACTTGCCCTGGCTCGCCCTCGGCAAGGAGGCCCTCGACCGGAACGATGTCGTGACGGGCCAGCTCGAGGTGCTCCGGCTGTTCAGCGCCGGCGCGCTGGTACGGCTCCCGGGGGCGACCACCAAGCTGGAGCCGCTGGTGGAATCGAGCCCCGATTCCATGCTCATCGATGCCCAGCAGCTGCAGATGATGCCCGATCCGGCCGGCCTCATGAACGCGTTCCAGTCGAGCGGCCTGTCCTACCCGCTGGCGGCGCGCATCAGCGGTCCGGCCAAGAGCGCCTTCCCCGATGGCCCTCCGGCCCCGGCCAAGGCCGCCGACGCGGATGGCGCCAGCGCAAATGCCGCCGATGCGGCCGCCACGACTGCGGCGGCCGCGCCGGCGCTCAAGGAATCGAGCCAGCCGATCAACCTGGTGGTGGTCGCCGATGTCGACATGCTCTCCGACGAGGCCTGGCTCAACCTCCAGCAAGGCGGCGACGCCCAGATGGCCACGCCGATTGCGCACAACGCCGATCTCGTGATCAACGCGATCGAGAACCTGGCCGGCGGGGCGGCGCTCGCCAACCTGCGCGGGCGCGGGCTCTCCAACCGCCCCTTCACGACCGTCGATCGCATCCGCACGGAGGCCGAGGCCAAGTACCTGGCCACCGAGGAGGAGCTGAGCAAGGAGCTCGAGGCGGCGCAGAAGAAGCTGGCCTCGCTCGAGACCGACCAGAAGGCGGGCGCCGTCGCCGCGGTGCTGCTGACCGCCGAACAGCAGGACACCGTGCGCACCTTCCGCGGCCAGGTGCTCACGCTGCGGGCCCAGCTGCGCGAGGTGCAGCATGCCCTGCAGCAGGACATCGACCGGCTGCAGACCTGGGTGATGCTGGCCAATATCGCGGCGGTTCCGGCCATCGTCGCCGTCCTCGCCCTGGCCGTCGCGCTGTGGCGGCGGGCGCGGCGGCGCCGGCCGCGCGCCGCCGCCGCGGGCTGAGCAAAAGGCAGGGGCCGCCATGAAGCCGACCACGTTCCTCGTTGTGCTCGCCGCCGCCGCCGTTAGCGTGGTCGCGGCGGGTTACGCGGTGGTGTCGGAGAGTCGCATCCAGGCGTCGGCGGTGGCGGGCGGGGCGCCGGTGTTCGGCGATCTGCTGGCCCGCGCCAACGACGTGCAGAGCGTCACGGTCGCCAGCGCCGCCGGCAAGTTCACGATCGCGCGCAAGGGCGACGGCTGGGCGCTCGCCGAGAAGGACGGCTATCCCGTCGCGGCCGACAAGCTGCGCCAACTGGTGGCGGGCCTGGCCGACCTGCGGCTGCTGGAGGCGAAGACCGACCAGCCGGACCGCCATGCGCGGCTCGAGGTCGAGGACATCGCGGCCAAGGACGCCAAGTCGAAGCAGGTGACGCTCGCCGGCGCCGACGGCAAGCTGCTCGCCGATCTCATCGTCGGCAAGCAGAACTACACCTCCGATTTCAACGGCCTGCGCGGCATCTACGTGCGCAAGCCGGGGAACGCGCAGGCCTGGCTGGCGCAAGGCTCCGTCGAGCTGCCGACCGCCGCCGTCGACTGGGTCGACCGCACGGTGGTCAATGTCGCCGAAGACAAGATCCAGCGCCTGCAGTTCGAGCCGGCGGGCGCTCCGGCTGTGACCGTTACCAAGGCCGACAAGGCGGCGGCCGACTTCACGCTGGCGCCGCTGCCCGAGGGCAAGAGCGCCGATCCCGAAGCCCTCAAGCGGCTGACGGAGGTCTTCACCGCCGTCGAGCTCGACGACGTACGCGCGGACAAGGACACCGAAAAGGCCGTCAAGGCCGGCGCCGCCGAAGCCGCCACCTTCGACGGGCTGACGCTCAAGGTGGAGCTGCTGGCAATGGACGGCGGCACCTGGCTGAGGCTCAAGGCGTCGGCGGCCGAGGGCAGTGCTTCGGCGGCCGAGGCCAAGACCATCAACGACCGGGCGGCCGGCTGGCTCTACAAGCTGCCGCAGTTCAAGGCCGCCCTCCTGCAGCCGAAGGTCGACGACTTCCTGAAGAAGCCGGAGGGATAGTCGTAGCCCCCCGGCGAGAACTGGGCGAAGGAGCCCATGCCCAGCGGGGGCAGTGCCACTGTCAGTCAACGATTCACCGCAAGGACGCTAAGGTTTGGGGTGGCGCGGTCCCGTTACGCCTCGGCGTCTTTGCGGTTGGGTCATTCCGGGCGAAGAACCCCATGCCCAGCGGAGAAGTCGCCGGTTGACAATGCCGTAGGGGCGTCCACGCGGGGACGCCCTTCTTCCGCGGGATGGTTGTGGTCGCGGGCGCCCACGTGGAGCCGCCCTACAGCAGATGTCCAATCCGAGCGACCTTCCTTCGCCCGCCGAAGCGGGCTTCGCGAAGGCGGGTAGGGCCCATGCCCAGCGGGGGATGCCACTCCATGACAGCGTCGGGGTACTCGCCCTCGTAGACTCGCAATTCAACCTTACGCAAAAGATTAACGGGGTCGCGCTCGGAGTGCTCCGCCGCCCCTCGGCGAAGCCCTGCTTTTGGCTGATTCACGATGTCAAATATCGACCCGAGGATGGCCTCGAGGATTCGAACAATATAAGAACTAAACTGTATTCGTCAAGCCGCCGACGGCTTGAAAAGGCCGGGGCGGGAGCCAACCTGAGAAAAGGTTCTCGCCGCCGCGACCGGATGGATCGGGCGACCTAGCGATCGTGTGCCGCGAACGGGGGAAGATGGATCCAGAACTACACGATGGTGACTTAGACCCTGAGCCCAACCGGCAGGATGCCGGGACGCGGTCCCCGTGGTTCAGGGCCGCGCGGTTCGTTTTCGCCGCCCTGTGCGTGGTCGCCGCGTCGCTGGCCGGAAGCGCCCCAGGACGCCTGTCACCGGCGTCAATCGGCACCGCCCAGGGCTCAGCCCCCAGTGCCGACGCGCAACGCGATTTCGGCCGAAATCTGCTGCGGCCGCATGCCGAGATCGTTGCAAAGGTTCCGATCTGGCGCTCCGTCGATGCCGGCGGTCCGCAGCCTGATCCGCACTCCGACGCGATCGTGGCTCACCGGCAAAGCATCGCTTGGCTTGCCGAAAATCAGCTCGGCTGGGGCTCCTGCCACGACCACGAGCCGCGATGGCTCGCCGTCCGCGCCGGCTATTCGCGGGCCCCTCCGACGACCAGCGGCCGCTCCCGGACCTCCGCCTGAACGCGGCGGGGTCCGGCCGTAGCCGCCGGACTCGGTACATCCGCTGACATAACGCAACGGCCGCCTGCGCGCGCAGGGCCCGGCCGTCATGCGGCGATGGCCCCTTTCCGAGCGGTCCCGACACCTCCGCCTCGGAGACGCCCATGTTCCCGTCACGCTGGAAGCTCGCGAGCTACGCGCTCGTGGTCCTCATCGGCTGCCTGGTGGCAGCGCCCAACCTCTTCACCCCCGGTCAGCTGAGCCTTCTGCCGGATTGGCTGCCCACGCCACAGGTCACGCTCGGTCTGGATCTCAAGGGCGGGTCCCACCTCGTGCTCGAAGTCGATGCGGCGGCCGTGGCGCGGGAACGACTCGGCGCCATCGCCGACAGCGCGCGAACCGCGTTGGAGGAGGCCGGCGTCTCCGGAGCCGATGTCGCGGTGTTCGACGGCGCGGTCGTCGTCCGGCCCGCCGATGCGACGAAGAGCGCCGGGGTCGGGGAGATCCTGCACGGTCTCGTCTCGACCGTGACCAGCCATGGCGTCAGTACCGGCCAGCCGGACATCGATGTCGCCAAGGGGCCGGAGCCGGAATTCCGCCTGCGGTCGACCGAGGACGCCCTGAGCGCGCGCATGGACAGCGCCGTCCAGCAGAGCCTCCCGATCGTCGAGCGCCGGATCAACGAAGTCGGGGTCGTCGAGGCGACGATCCAGCGCCTCGGCTCCGACCGCATCCTCGTGCAGCTGCCGGGCGTGCAGGATCCCGGCGAAGTCAAGAAGCAGCTGGGCACCACGGCCAAGATGACGTTTCATCTGGTCGCCAACGTCCCAACCACGGCGCTGCAGGGCGGATCGTTGCCGCGAGGCGTGATGATAGCCCCGGCGGCCAAGGGTGACATCCGCTACCCCCTGATTTCGGAGCCGCTGCTGCAAGGCGACCGGCTCGTCGATGCTTCGCTCGCCTTCGACCAGCGTACGGGAGAGCCAGTCGTGGCGTTCCGGCTCGACTCGGTCGGCGCCAAGAGGTTCGCCGAAATCACCAGCGCGCATGTGGGAGAACCCTTTGCCATCCTGCTCGACGGCAAGGTCCTGAGCGCGCCCGTCATTCGCGAGCCCATCACCGGCGGTTCCGGCCAGATCAGCGGCAATTTCACCGCCGCCGAGGCCTCGTCGCTGGCGGCGCTGCTGCGGGCCGGCGCGTTGCCGGTGCCGCTCACGGTCATCGAAGAACGGACGGTCGGCCCCGATCTCGGCGGCGACGCCATCTGGATGGGCGCGATGACAGGCCTGGCCGGCTTTGCGCTCGTCTTCGCCTTCATGGTGGCGCTCTACGGCCGCTGGGGGCTGGTCGCGAACCTGGCGCTCGCCATCAACGTCGTGCTGACCTTCGCCGGCCTGTCGCTGTTCGGCGCCACGCTCACGCTGCCGGGCATTGCCGGAATCGTTTTGGGAATCGGGCTCGCCGTCGACGCCAATGTGCTGATCAACGAGCGCATCAAGGAGGAGACGCGCAAGGGGCGCAGCGCCGCGGCGGCGCTCGATCACGGATTCAAGCGCGCCTATCGCACGATCGTCGATTCGAACGTCACCACGCTGATCGCCACGCTGCTGCTGTTCTGGTTCGGGTCGGGTCCGGTGCGCGGCTTCGCCGTGACCATGGGCCTGGGCATCG
>JBGPEQ010000174.1:0-7630 GCA_041482855.1 Dongiaceae bacterium
CATGGTGCTGGCCGACCTTGGCGCGCGCGTGATCAAGGTCGAAGCGCCCGGCAGCGGCGACGACTCGCGCCGCTACGGCCCGTTCGTCAACGGCAAGTCGGCCTACTTCATGGCCATGAACCGGGGCAAGGAAAGCATCGCGCTCGACCTTAAGGTCGATGCGGATCGCAAGATCTTCGAGCGGCTGCTCGAACAGGCCGACGTACTCGTGGAGAACTTCCGGCCGGGGGCGATGGAGCGGCTGGGCTATGGCTGGGAGGCGCTGCAGGCGCGCCATCCCCGGCTGATCTATGCGGCGGCCTCGGGCTTCGGCCATAGCGGGCCCTATGCGCCCAAGCCGGCCTACGACATGGTGGTGCAGGGCATGGGCGGGATCATGAGCATCACCGGCCATCCCGGCGGGCCACCGACGCGGGTCGGCGCTTCGATCGGCGACATCACGGCCGGGCTGTTCACGGCCATCGGCATCGCCTCGGCGCTCCATCACCGCCACGCCAGCGGCCAGGGCATGAAGGTGGACGTGGCCATGCTCGACTGTCAGGTGGCGATCCTGGAGAACGCGCTCAGCCGCTATTTCCTCACCAACCGCTCGCCGCAGCCGCTGGGCGCGCGCCACCCCTCGATCGCGCCATTTGCGGCCTTCGCCACGGCCGATGGCCACATCATCGTCGCCGCCGGAACGGACGCGCTGTTCGGCAAGCTGTGCGCCGCGCTCGCCCGGCCGGAGCTGGCGCGCGATGCCCGCTTTCTCACCAATGACCTGCGCGCGGAAAATGTCGATGCCTTGGGCGCGGCGCTCGAAGCCATCCTGAAAGAGCGCGCCAGCGCCGAATGGCTGAAGCTGCTGGAGTCCGCCGGCGTGCCCTGCGGGCCGATCAACGACATCGCGGCCATCGCCAACGATCCGCAGATCCGCGCCCGCAACATGATCGTCGCCATCGAGGATCCGCAGGCCGGGCCGCTGAAGCTGGCGGGCAACCCCATCAAGCTGTCGGCCTTCCCCGATCCCACGACCCGGCCGGCGGCGCCGGCGCTCGACGGCGATCGGGCCGCAATTCTGAAGGATTTGAAACCGCCGATGAACGCCGATGAACGCCGATGAGCGGAGATCTCATGCCAACCTTCGCTGCCTCTGACCCATCACCCACTCCGTGTCATTCCCGCGAAAGCGGGAATCCAGGGCAACAGCTCCGTCGCTTGCCCTGGACCCCCGCTTTCGCGGGGGTGACACGCGTAGGGAAGGCGACGATGAGTCACAAATCGAGAAGGTTGGTATCATCCGCGTTCATCTGCGATTCCTAAATCCATGAAGTGGCTGCGGCGCTCCCTGTATGTCATCGGCGGCCTGCTGGTGCTGCTCGTGGTTGCCGGCGCCGGCGGGTATCTGTGGCTGCACACGTCGCTGCCGCAGACGACCGGCAGCGTGGCGGTGCCGCGGCTGGGAGCGAGGGTGGAGATCGCGCGCGACGGCGACGGCATCGTCACGATCCGCGCTCAGTCGGAGGCCGATGCCTTCTACGCGCTGGGCTTCGCGCATGCGCAGGACCGGCTGTTCCAGATGGACATGATGCGCCGCTGGGGCGCCGGCCGGCTGTCGGAGGTGGTCGGCGCCACGGCCGTCGACATCGACAAGATGATGCGCATCCTCGGGCTCTATCGGCTGGCCGAAGCCAGCCTGGCCAAAGTGCCGAATGAGTTGCGCGTGACCCTGGAGGCCTACGCCGCCGGCGTGAATGCCTTTCTCGCCACGCGCGGCGGTACGCTGCCGCCGGAGTTCACCCTGCTGGGTTACAGCCCCGAGCCGTGGCGGCCGGCGGACTCGCTGGTGTGGGGCCGACTGATGGCGCTGCAGCTCAGCAACAACTGGACGCAAGAATTGCTGCGCTACCAGCTGGCGGCCCGGCTGACGCCCGCGCAGCTCAACGAGCTGTGGCCGGCGCCGCCCGGCGACCAGCTGGGCGTGCCGCAGGCGCAAAAGCCCGACGACCACGCCGGGCTGGCGGAGGCCTTGCGCGATAGAGGGGCGTCGAACAACTTCGTCGTCGCCGGCACCCGCAGCGCCAGCGGCAAGCCGCTGCTCGCCAACGACCCGCATCTCGGCCTGCAGGCGCCGGTCCAGTGGTATCTCGTGCGCCTGGAGACGCCGACGCTGACGCTGGCGGGCGCGACGGCGCCGGGCGTGCCCATGCTGATCATCGGTCACAACAGTCATGTAGCCTGGAGCTTCGTGACGACCGCCAGCGATACCCAGGATCTGTTCATCGAGAAGCTATTGCCCGGCGATCCCACGAACTATCTGGCGCCGGCGGGTCCCCTGGCGTTCGAGACTCGCAACGAGATCATCAAGGTCGAAGGCGCAGCCGATGTCGCGTTCTCGGTGCGGCGCAGCCGGCACGGGCCGATCCTGTCGGATGCGCCGTCGCTCGAATGGACCGACCGGGCGCAGGTGCTGTCGCTGGCCTGGCCCGGATTCGACGAGGATGACGGCACGGCGGCCGCTCTCTACCGCATCGACCGCGCCGGCAACGCCGACGAATTGCTGGCCGCGGCCGCCGGCTTCGGGAGCCCGATGCAGAACCTCCTGTACGCGGACATCCAGGACCATATCGGCTTCATCGCGCCCGGCCGCATGCCCATGCGCAAGAACCTCAACGCCGCCAGCCAGATGCCGGCGCCGGGCTGGACCGGCGACTACGATTGGATCGGATATCAGGCGGTCGAGACGCTGCCGCAGAGCGCCGATCCCAAGGAAGGCTGGATCGCCACCGCCAACAACGACATCCGACCGGTGGACTACAGCCGCTTCCTCGCCGGGCGCTGGGAGCCGCCCTATCGCTACAACCGCATCGCCGAACTGCTGGAGGAGACGCCGAAGCATACGGCGGATACGCTGGCGGCGATTCAGTTCGATGACAAATCGGTTGCCGCCGAGGAGATCCTGCCCGACCTGCTCGACGCCATAGTAGCGGACGCGTCGTCGGAACCGCCGTCGACGCAGGCCCTGGCCCTGCTGAAGGCGTGGGACTTTCGCATGGCGCGCGATCGCCCGGAGCCGCTCATCTTCACGGCCTGGATGGCCGAGCTCGACAAGGCGATCCTCGGCGACAAGCTCGGCGATCTCTTCGAGGACTATGCGTCCTGGAATCTGCACGATGGCGCCCGCCTCGTGGGTCCGATGGAGTCGCAATGGTGCGACGATACGCGAACGGCCGAGATTGAAAACTGCAAGACGCAGATCAACAAGGCCTGGCACGCCGCCCTCGACAAGCTCGCCGCCGCCTATGGGCGCAATCCCGCGGACTGGCGCTGGGGCGACGCGCACCAGGCGCGCTTCAGCAATCCGCTGTTCGATCGCATTCCGATTCTGCGCGACCTCGTCCATGACCCGATCGCTACCGACGGCGACGACACCACCGTCAACCGGGCGACGCCGCGGGTGGATTTCAAGTCCGTCGTCTTCCCGGACGTGCATGGCGCCGGCTTGCGGGCGATCTTCGACCTCGCCGACCTCGACCGCTCGCGTTTCATCATCGCCGGCGGCCAATCCGGCAATCCGCTGTCGGCCCACTATCGCGATCAAGTCGAGCGCTGGCGGGATGGGCGCTACATCAAACTGAGCGGCGGGGGCGAGGAAGTCCTGACATTGGTGCCGAGCGCCCAGTAGAATGGGCCGGCAATCCGGGGGCTGACCCATGACCGTGACCATCGATGACATCCGCGCCGCGGCGGCGACCATTGCCGGACAGGTCGTGCGCACGCCGGCGGTGCCGGCGCCGCGCCTGGCGGAAGCGACCGGCGCGGAGTCGGTCGTGCTGAAGCTCGAGAACCTGCAATACACCGGCTCGTTCAAGGACCGCGGCGCTTTCAACAAGCTGAAGAGCCTGACGCCGGCCGAGGCAAAGAACGGCGTCATCGCGATGTCCGCGGGCAATCACGCGCAGGGCGTGGCCTGCTTCGCCCAAAGGTTGGGCATTCCCGCAGTCATCGTCATGCCGCAGGGCACGCCGTTCAACAAGGTCGAGCGCACGCGCAGCTTCGGCGCCCGGGTGATCATCGAAGGCGATACCATCGACGCCGCCGCGGTGTTCGCGCGCGAACTCGCCGGGCGCGAGAACCTCACCTTCGTGCATCCCTATGACGACGCCCGGATCGTCGCCGGCCAAGGCACGATCGGACTCGAACTCATGGCCGATGCGCCCGACCTCGACGTCATCGTGGTCCCGATCGGCGGCGGCGGCATCATGGCGGGCATCGCGACGGCGGCCAAGACGATCAAGCCGGACATTCAGATAATCGGGGTGGAGGCGGCGCTCTATCCCTCCATGCATCACGCCATCCGCAACCTGACGCCGGTGTTCGGGGCGCAGACGATCGCCGAGGGCATCGCCGTGAAATCGCCGGGCGCGCTCACCAAGGCCATCATCGAGCGGCTCGTGAGCGACATCCTGCTGGTCGAGGAGGAGCCGCTGGAACAGGCGGTGCAGATGATGGCGGAGGCGCAGAAGATCGTCGCCGAGGGCGCCGGCGCCGCCGGCCTCGCCGCCATGCTGGCCCATCGCGACCGCTTCGCCGGCAAGCGCGTCGGCCTGGTCGTCTGCGGCGGCAATATCGATTCCCGTTTGCTCGGACAAGTGTTGCTGCGCGGGCTCGTCCGCGACGGCCGCGTCATCTCCTTGCGCATCCAGATCGTCGACCAGCCGGGCGCGCTGGCGCGCCTGGCGCGCGCCATCGGCGACGCCGGCGGCAACATCATCGAAATCTACCACCAGCGGCTGTTCACGGACTTGCCAGCCAAGCGCGCCGACATCGACGCCGTCGTCGAGACGCGCAACGCCGAGCATGTGAAGGAGATCACGGCGAGTCTGGTCGCGGCGGGGTTCCAGGTGCGGCAGCTCGGGAGCCGGTCGGCGTGAAGATGGTATCCACCGACTTTGCCCCCTTTATTTATGAGACATGGGATCGGCGACGTGCGTCCTTCGACAAGCTCAGGGTGAGGCTCTTTCTTTGTGCCATCAAGATTCCCCCTCATCCTGAGCTTGTCGAAGGACGCAAGAAGCACCTGCAGCAACTTCTACTGCGCCTGCGCCGTGCTGTCGGAGGCGAACGTCACGGCCACTTTGGTCGATTGGTTCGTCGGGTAGATTGTCTCGGTGCGGAAGCCGGTCGTGCTGCCCGGTGAGATCTGGGGATTCTCGGCGGTAAAGGTCCAGCGGTCGAGCTGAGTGCCCTTCGTGTCGCTTACGGTCGCCATCAGCGGCGGCACCTGGCGCGCCTCATTGCTCGCGTTCACGATCGTGCCCTCGACCGTGAGAATCGCGACGCCCTGATCCACCGTGCGGGCCGCCTTTACGTCGCGCAACTTCAGCCCTTCGGCGGACGGCATCGGCGTCGGCTGCTGCGGCGCTTGCTGCGGCGGCGCCGGCTGCTGCAATGCCAGCTGAGTCGGCGGCGGCGGCTCCGGCGCCTGCGGCACGGCCGGCGGCGTCTTGTAGGGCTGGATCAGCTGCTGTTGAAAGGTGTTCTGCTGGGGCCAGGACTGCTGCTGGAGCGGCGGTTGCTGCTGGAGCGGCTGCTGGGTGATCTGCTGCTTGGGCAGTTGCGCCGACAGGTCGGAGCAGAGCTTGTAGGCGGGCGGCGATCCCGCATAGCGATCGACGCAGTTGGCGGACGCGTATTGCTCCTTGTCGATCTTCGACCATTGGACGCCGAAGCGCCCCGCAACGGCCGACTCGCCGAGATGGAACTGGAAGGAATAGAGACCCGGCGCCAGCGGGCGCGTCGGGATCACCCTCACCATTTCGGGCGAGCCGTGGATCGGCTGGAAATCGAGCGGTACGGCGAATGCCGGAGAATCGGCGACCACCCAGGTGTCTTTCTGCAGGGGCGTCGCCGCCCCGGAGGCCGCGACATCGTTTCGCACATGCGCGACCTTTCGCAGCGTAATCGCATCGCCCAATCGCACCGAGCGATCAGCCAGCAACCGATCGAAGACGATAAAAGTCACGTCGGGGTGCAGGCTCGATCGACTGTCCCAGGTTTGCACCTGAACGCTCTTCTCGGCGTCGAGGCGGGCGAGTTCGCCTTCCTCCACCACATAGAGACCGTAGCGGGCCGGCAAGGCGGCATCGGAATCATCGGATTGAACCTCGACCTGCGCGGCGTCGCTCCCGCTGTCGCTGCTGCCGCAGGCGGACAGCGTTGCCGCCAATAGACCGGCGGCCGCCAACCCTGCAAAACCCTTCGCGCCCATGGCTGCCCTCCCTCATGACCGGGCCCCCGCCCGGTCATTTCCTAGTCACAACCGCGAACCAACCTTCCGGTTCCATCGCTAGGCGTTATTGCGCCGTCGAATCCTCCGGCTGCGAGCCATCGATGGCCGCCTTGGCCGTGGCGTTGGCAGAACATCCGTCGCCGCGGTCCGCATCCTCCTGGCGAACGGTCTTCGTCTTGCCATTCACCGTCGTCGTGACTTCCGCGCTAGCGGTCGCCTCCGACTTGCAGTCGCCCTTCTGGCCGCTCGTCGCGCTCGAAGAACCGCTCGACGAGGACGACGCCGTCGCCGACGTCGATACCGACGTGCTGTCGGCCGATGCCATTCGAATTCCGCTGCTCATGGCCGTCAAACCTCCCATTGCTCCGGCCGCGACAACCACTGCCGCCAGCGGCCAACTTTTGGACTGCGATCTGCGCATTGCCTACTCCTTAAAGAAAACGCGCGCCAGCGAGCGGCCGGGCTTGCCGCCTCAACTACCAGAGCGACGTAGAGGCACCGCTGCCGCTCTCGGCTTCTGCCGATGCGGTCACCGGCACGAGCACGGTCGCTGAACGATCGTTGCCGCTGCTGCCGCTTTGCCGATCCGTGGGCGCAGGCGCGTCGACGTGAACGTTGACGGTGGCGACAGCTTCAGCCGTGGCGGTCGCGCTGGCACCGCTGCCGGTCGCCGTCGCGGAGCTGCTGGCGTCGGCGTTCGCCGTGAAGGTTTCGCGTTGCTTGACGATCGTCTGGCCGACGCGGCCGATCGGCACGCCGACGGTGGCGGCAACGTGAGCGCTTGCGTTGGCCGTTGCCGTGGCGGTCGGGGTGGACGATGTCTGCGCATTGTCCGCGGGCGAGGAAGCGGCGTTCGCCGTGACCGAGCCGTCCGCCTTCGTCGTGGCCCCGTTGACGTTGGCTTCGCCCGAGCCGGCGGCGGTCCCCGATGCCGAGCTGCCGTTGCCGGTCGCCGAAGCATCGACCGAGTTCGAGGTCTTGGCCGATACGGATGGCGCACCGTCATCTCCGACCAGGGCAGCCGCTTCCGTCGCGCTGTCGGCGTTGGCGGTGGCGTTTCCGCTGTCGCCCACGATGGCGGTCGCCGTCGCCTTGCTCACGGCGGAGAGGGAGACACTTACGGCGCCATTCCGGTTTCCGGAGTGGCCGCCGACAACCGCTATGCCTGTCGCGCCGTCGCCTTTGCCGCTGCCGCGCAATCCGGAGTCCGACGAGGCATTGGCCGCGGCACCGGTCGATGCACTGGCCGTGCCGCCGGCGCCCGCTGCGGCTCCCGCCCCGCCGCCAGCCTGCGACGAGGCGCCGCCCACCCCGGCGCCCGCCGCTCCGCCGGCGGTCGCATCATCGGCGCGAGCGACC
>JBGPEQ010000175.1:0-7618 GCA_041482855.1 Dongiaceae bacterium
ACCGCGAAGGCCTGCCAGATGGCGTCGTAGAGGCCGGCCTGCTCGATCTCCTCGAGATAGATGGCGTCGGCCTTGCGCAGGATGGCGAGCTTCTCGGCGGCGATCTCGCCGGGCACGCGGATGGCAAGGCCTGGGCCGGGGAAAGGATGGCGGCGGATCATGCGCTCGGGCAGGCCCAGCTCGCGGCCGAGCGCACGCACCTCATCCTTGAACAGCTCGCGCAATGGTTCCACCAGCTTCAGCCGCATGCGCTCCGGCAAGCCGCCGACATTGTGATGCGACTTGATGGTGACGCTGGGACCGCCGGTGAAGGACACCGACTCGATGACGTCGGGGTAGAGCGTGCCTTGCGCCAGGAAGTCGGCGCCGCCGACCTTCTTGGCCTCTTCCTCGAACACGTCGATGAAGAGCGCGCCGATGATCTTGCGCTTTGCTTCGGGGTCTCTGACTCCGGCCAAGCGGCCCAGGAAGAGATCGCTGGCATCGCGGTGCACGAGCGGGATGTTGTAATGGTCGCGGAATACCGCGACGACTTGGTCGCCCTCGCCCTGCCGCAGCAGCCCATGGTCGACGAAGATGCGGTGGAGCTGGTCGCCGATCGCCTCGTGGATGAGGACGGCGGCGACCGCGGAGTCGACGCCGCCGGAGAGGCCGCAGATCACGCGTCCCTTCCCCACGAGATGGCGGATGCGCTCGATCGCCTGCGCCTTGAAGGCGGCCATGGTCCAGTCGCCGGCACAGCCGGCGACGTGGCGCACGAAATTGCCGAGCAGCCGGCCGCCTTGCGGCGTGTGCACGACCTCCGGATGGAACATAACGCCGTAGTAGCGGCGCTGATCGTCGGCGCAGGCGGCCAGGGGCGCGCCGTCGCTGACGCCGACGGCGCGGAAGCCCGGCGGCAGCCGCACGACGCGGTCGCCATGGCTCATCCAGACCTGCTCGCGGTCGCCCGGCTTCCACAGCCCGTCGAACAGGATGCAGTCGCCGGTGATATCGAGGAAGGCGCGGCCGAACTCGCGATGATCGGAGCCCTGGACCTCGCCGCCGAGCTGGGCGCACAGCGTCTGGTGGCCGTAGCAGATGCCGAGCAAGGGCACGCCGAGCTCGAACACGATCCGCGGCGCGCGCGGCGATTCGCCAGCGGTCACCGATGCCGGCCCGCCCGACAGGATGATGCCCTTGGGCGAGAACTCGGCGATGCGCCGGGGATCGGCGTTGAACGGCCAGATCTCGCTATAGACGCCCTGCTCGCGCACGCGCCGCGCGATGAGCTGGGTGACCTGCGAACCGAAATCGAGGATGAGGATGCGGTCGGTCATGGCGGCGGCGCACTAGTCCTTCAGTGAATGGTGAATGGCAGCCGGGGGCGGCTATCCGTGCTCATTGCCGAATCCCTCGCAGGCCCTCGGCAGCCCCGACAGGTCCGGCCAGCCATAGGCGACCTCGTGCACGGTCGTGCCCCACAGCCGTTCGTCGCGCTCGCTGATCCGCTTGGCACCCATCGCCTGATAGAAGAAGCGCGAGGGGTTGTCGGCGAGCACCCAGAGATAGGCGGCGGCGATCTCGGCCGCGCTCAGCACGTGGAGGCAGCCGCACAGCAGCGCGCGGCCGATGCCCTGCTCCTGCCAGTCGGGCAGGACATAGAGCGTATGGATCTCGCCGTCATAGTCGGGCATGGCCTCCGGCCCGGCCGGCCCGCAGCTGGCGAAGCCGATGATGGCGCCGTCGTCGATCTCAGCGACGACCACGGCGTCGACCGCATCCTGGCGCTGGATCAACTGGCGCCAGGCCGCCGCCTTGTCGTCGACCGACATCTGCACGATCACCTGATCGGGCAGGATGCCGGCATAGGCCGATCGCCAGGTCTCCACATGCACCTGGGCGATGCCGCGGGCATCGCCGGGCACAGCGCGGCGGATGCGGCAGGTCGCGCTCATACCGCCTCGTTCTTGGCGGATTCCGCCGCGCGGTCGAAGACGGCGACGAAGAAGCCGTCGGTCTCGTGCGCGGCCGGCGTCAATTGGAGCAGGCGCTCCGCGGTCGGGCAGCCCGCCGCTTCGGGCATGCGGCCGATCGTGTCCGCCCAGACATCGGCGATGGGGCGCAGGGCGAATTCCGGATGGTCCTTGGCGAACGATGTCACTTGCGCAGCGTTCTCCGACGGCAACAGCGAGCAGGTGGCATAAATAAGCCGGCCGCCCGGCTTAACAAGCCGCGCGGCGCTGTCAAGGATACGGCGCTGCAGGTCGATCATCGCCGTCAAATCGTCCGTCGTGAACCGCCATTTGGCGTCGGGATTGCGCCGCCAGGTACCGACGCCGCTGCAGGGCGCGTCGACCAGCACGCGGTCGAAGCTGCGGACATGGTGCTTGACCCAGGAATCGCGCTCGGTCGTGAGCCCACGCCTCTCTACATTGTGGACGCCCGCGCGATTGAGCCGCGTACCCGCGCGATCGACGCGGCCTTGCAGCACGTCGCAGGCGACGATATGGCCCTTGTTGCGCATGACCGCCGCCATTGCCAGCGTCTTGCCGCCGGCGCCGGCGCAGAAATCGACGACGCGCATGCCCGGCCGCGCATCGACCAGCAGCGCGGCCAGCTGCGAGCCCTCGTCCTGCACTTCGACGAGACCATCGCGAAAGCAGGCCAGCGTGGCCAGGGGAGGCCGGCCGCGCACGCGCAGGCCGATCGGCGACAACGGCGTCGGGATTGCGGCGATGTTGGATTCGGCGAGCGCGGCGATGGCTTGCGGGCGCGTGGCCTTCAGCGTGTTGACGCGAAGGTCGAGCGGCGCTTCGACGCCGAGCGCAGCCATCTCCGCGTCGAAGCGAGAACCAAGCAGGTTGCGCAGCTGGTGGTCGAGCCATTGCGGGTATTCGAGGCGTACCCAATTCGGCTGATCCGGATGATCGATGCTCTTGCCGGCGAGTTTGTGCGCCGCTTCGCTCTCCCGTCGATCGAGCGGCTGCGGGCGGTATTGCCCGCCGTCGAAGGCGCCGGCAATGCGATCTGCCGACCAGCCCTCGAGAATCGCCAGGGCGGCGATCATGCGCCAGCGATCACTGATCGCGCCGTCACCGACCACGCGGGTGAGCCACCACTCGAGCCGGGCGCGGTGGCGCAGAATCGCGTAGACGCGGTCGATGATGTCGCGCCGATCCTGGCCGCCGATATAGCGGTGGCCGCGGAAATACGCCGCCGCCGCCCGGTCGGCCGGCGCCGTGCTGCCGTGAATCTCGGCCAGAAGCTCGATGGCCGCCTGCAGCCGGGCGCCGGGTGTCATGCTGTCTCCGCTGATAGGCGGAGTGACTTAGCCGCCGCGCGGGTCGAGATCAAGCCGGGCGGTTGCGATCCGGGCGAACCACCCCATGTCCAGCGGGAATTCGCCGGTCGGCGGCCGCAGGAGCGCCGCCGCGTGGGCGCCCGTTGGACCGCGCTGGACATCGAAACGAAGCGATGGACCCCATGTCCAGCGGAGAATGCGCGGCCGGGCACTGGCTCGCCGCAGAGGCGCAGCGACGCAAAGGCTGGGGTCGGCGCGGCCGGCTTGCGCCCCGACGTTCCGGCGGTCGATCGATTCCGAGCGATGGACCCCATGTCCAGCGGGGAATGCGCGGCCGGAAAGGACTCACCGCAGAGGCACAGAGACGCAAAGGCGGGGGTTGGCGCGGCCGGCTTGCGCCCCGCTGTCCCGGCGGTCGATCGATTCCGAGCGATGGACCCCATGTCCAGCGGGACTGGCGCCCTGCCCGGCTCCGCTTGACGACGGACTCTTGTCACGCGGAGGCGCGGAGAGGGCATAGTCCCCGATCGGTGCGGGAGGGTCCAACCGCGAAACGGCGAAAACAACCTTACGCATCGCGGCGGCCGCCCTTCCCGGCGCGGGACGCGCGCGGCAATGCCTTCCGCGCCACCCTCGAAAGCGGAATGGGACGGTCCTCCGGTCGTCGGATACACGATGTCAAAGATCACTTGCCTCCCAACGCGGAGATGGCCTCACTATATGAACAAAACACGAACATGTCAACTCCATTCGATACCGCCGAATCATGGGGCGTGGCGAAGTCCTGGACGCGCGACGGGCGCGGGACCGGAACGCGCGCGGCCGGGGCCGAGACTATTCGCGGCGGTTGTGACAGGCGTCACTTACGACGGCAGGCGCGGCGCATAGTTTCGCCCGCCCGTCGTCCGCGCGGGAGCTCCCGACACCGCCAGGCAGGCCAGAGAGGCATCCATGCTCATGCTCAAGTCGCCCTCGCTCGCGATCAATTCCCACGACGCCCCGTGGCCGAGATTCCGCATGTGGGAAACCGTGGACGCGGCGCGCGGCATGAACGCCCCTGAGGCGGTCAACCAGATCATCCGGGTCAACCGGCTGGCGCTCGAGTACGAGCAGACACAGCTCCTGAACGTGGTGATCAACTGCCATGGGGCGGACTACGGGGGCGCGCTCTATATCGGAGGAGAGGATTCGCCCGGCGACAGAATCAACATCAGCGCCGTCAACGCCTTCGCGCTGCTGAAGAAGCGCAACATCGGAACCATATGGCTGGTGGCCTGCCAAGCGGCCTATGGCAACATGGGAAAGCAGCTTTGCCAAAGCCTGGCCGTGACAAGCGGATGCCAGGTCGTCGCCTCGGATGAGGATCAGGACACGGGAGTTTGGGGCGGAGCCCGCATTCTGCAAGCCGGCGGGCGCGGGCAAATCGACGAATTCGAAGGCGACGTCTACGCCTTCCGGGCGGACGGCAGCTCGGGCAAAATCGATCCGCACGAGGACATCTACACGATCCTGGAGTAACGCGCGCACCGGCGATGCTCAATCCTTCCGGTCGTGCTCGCGCTTGTCCTTTTTCGGGCGGTCGGTGTCGCGGCGCCGGGTTTCGTCGGCGCAGGCGGGGTCGAGATCGGCATCGAAGATGTCGTTGAGCGCGCCGGCCAAGAGGCCGCCCGATCCATCCGGGCAGCTCGTGTGGCCGGGGAGCAGGCCGACCTTCTTGTCCTTCTTGCAGTCATCGGGGAAGGGCGGCACCGCCTCCCGTGCGCGACGCGCCTCATCGAGCACCGCCTTGTCCGACTCTACGTCCGTCAGAAACACGATGTATCTGCGGAGCGGATCGAGAATGTCCCCATTGCGGAGCTGCGGATCGAGACCCTCCTGCGCCGTCGTTGCGCGCTTCAAATCTTTCTGCGCTCCCGCCCGATCCGTGATCCGCAGATTGTTGGCGCGGGCATGGACATCCGCCGCCTGCCGATCCCGATCCAACGACTGCTCCGCATGGGCGATCTTGCGATTTAGTTCGCCAACCCAGCGGTCATAGGCCGCCTTGTCTCACTTCGCGACCGCCGCCTTCGCCAGGTCCATCAGTTCGCTGCCGCTCGCCCAATAAGTATCGGTCGACATCGCGACTCCCATGCCCGTCGGACGGGCGTCGCGGACATACATCACCCAGAAGGCGGCACGGCCCTGCGCGCTGCGCGCATCGGCGCTGATCAGCAACTTGTCGACACCGTCGGGCAACTCGAAGGTGATCGTGACATTGCCGGCCGGCCCGACAACGCCGCTTCCCAGGCTATTGCCCTGCATGTCCACGATGTCGACCTTGGCGCCGACCGCCGGCTGGTTGGTTGCCGAGTCGAGGATGCCGACTGTGAGTGTCTGGCTGCGGGCGTGAGCCGTCGCAGGCACCAGACAGAGGAGGATGGCCATGAGGACGGCCATGAGGCAGGGGCGAGCCATGGGCGACTCCCGGGTCCGTGGCAACGGAATCGCGGAAGATTATCTCGAATTCCTTAACTGAATATCGGGGGACGGTGCGCGCGCCATCACAGATCGATCGGATTTGCGCGCGCGACGGCGGCAGGGAGGCCGGCCGCACGCGCGTTCGGATCTCGACATTCGCGCTCCCCGAGACGGTTTGACCAGATTGATTGCAATGATTGTAGTGATTGCACCGCAATCATAGTCGCCTCAACGGCCGTGCCGAGCATCACCATTCGCAATCTGGACAAGACCCTCAAGGAACGCCTGCGCGTGCGCGCAGCCCGTCATGGGCGCTCGATGGAGGAGGAGGCACGCATCATCCTGAAGACAAGCCTGGCCGCGAAGAAGAAGCCGCGGACAATGGCCGATGCTTTCCGGACGTGGTTCGGGCCGAAGCACGGGCTCGATCTCAAGCTGCCTGAACGCCAGCCGATCGGCGCGCCGCCCGATTTCCGGCGATGATCGTCCTCGACACGAACGTCGTATCCGAGGGCATGAGGCCGGCGCCGAACGCCGCAGTCGAGTCCTGGCTGCAAACAGTCGATCCGACCGATCTGGCCGTCACCACGATCACCGTCGCCGAGATTCTCTACGGCATCGCTCTCTTGCCGCGCGGTCGCCGCCGCCTCGACCTGGAACTGCGCTTCAAATCGTTCGTGGCGCAGGTCATCGAGGATCGCGTGCTCGCTTTCGACAGCGCGGCAGCGGAGCACTACGCCGCGATCGCCGCCGCCCGCCGCGCCGCCGGCAGACCGACCTCGCAATCCGCCGCGATGGTCGGAGCAATCGCGGCGGCACAGGGGGCCATGATGGCGACGCGCAACGTTACAGACTTTGCAGACTTCGGCGTTCCCGTCGTCGATCCCTGGAACCCGTAGCGGCGACGCGGCGCGTCCCTACATTTCGCGGCGGTAGTTGGGGGCTTCGCGGGTGACGGTGACGTCATGCACGTGGCTTTCGCGCCAGCCGGCGGAGGTGATGCGCTGGAACTGGCAATTGCGCTGCATGTCCGCGATCGTGGCATTGCCGGTATAACCCATGGCCGCGCGCAGGCCGCCGACGAGTTGATGGATGACGTTGCCGACGGCGCCCTTGTAGGGCACTCGCCCTTCGACGCCCTCCGGCACCAGCTTGAGCGAGTCGGCTACCTCCTGCTGGAAGTAGCGGTCGGCCGAGCCGCGCGCCATGGCGCCGAGCGAGCCCATGCCGCGATAGGATTTGTAGGAGCGGCCTTCGTAGAGAAACACCTCGCCGGGACTCTCGTCGGTCCCCGCGAGCAGCGAGCCGATCATCACGCAGTCGGCGCCGGCGGCGATCGCCTTGGCGAGATCGCCGGAATACCTGATGCCGCCGTCCGAGATGACCGGCACGTTCTGTTGGCGGGCCACTTCGACGGCATCGAGCACGGCGGTCAGCTGCGGCACGCCGACGCCGGCGACGATGCGCGTGGTGCAGATCGAGCCGGGACCGATGCCGACCTTGATGGCGTCGGCGCCGGCGTCGATGAGCGCCTTCGCCCCTTCGCCCGTGGCGATGTTGCCGGCGATCACCTGGCAAGCGTTGCTGAGCCGCTTGACGTCCTGCACCGCCTTCAGCACGCCGCGGGAATGACCGTGCGCGGTATCCACGACGATGACATCGACCTCTGCCTCCAGCAGAGCTTCGGCGCGCTGCAGGCCATCGGCGCCGACCCCGACCGCGGCGGCCGCGCGCAGGCGGCCCTTCTCGTCCTTGCAGGCATTGGGGAAGGCCTGCGCCTTCTCCATGTCCTTGACGGTGATGAGACCGATGCAGCGGTAATTGGCATCGACGACCAGGAGCTTCTCGATACGGTGCTGATGCAGCAGCCGCTTG
>JBGPEQ010000176.1:0-7557 GCA_041482855.1 Dongiaceae bacterium
CACGTAGCAGAACGACCGGGTCTGGTTGCCATCGCCATAGATGGTGATCGCTTCGCCCTTCAAGGCCTGGACGATGAAGTTGGAGACCACGCGCCCGTCGTTCAGCTGCATCCGCGGGCCGTAGGTATTGAATATCCGGGCCACGCGGATCCGCAGGCGATTCTGGCGGTAATAGTCGAAGAACAAGGTTTCGGCGCAGCGCTTGCCCTCGTCGTAGCAGGACCGCGGGCCGATCGGATTGACATTGCCCCAATAGGATTCGGTCTGCGGATGCTCGGACGGGTTGCCGTACACCTCGCTCGTCGAGGCCTGCAGGATCTTCCCCTTCACCCGCTTCGCCAGGCCGAGCATGTTGATGGCGCCGTGGACGCAGGTCTTGGTCGTCTGCACGGGATCGAACTGATAGTGGATCGGCGAAGCCGGACAGGCGAGATTGTAGATCTCGTCGACCTCTACGAAGAGGGGGAACGTCACGTCGTGGCGCATCGCCTCGAAGTTGCGGTCGTCCAGGAGATGAATGATGTTTTCCCGGCGGCCGCTGAAATAGTTGTCGACGCAGAGGACGTCGTGGCCGTCCCTCAGCAGCCGCTCGCAAAGATGGGAGCCGAGGAAGCCGGCCCCGCCTGTCACCAGAATCCGTCTTCGCAATTGCGCCTCCTCACAATGCGTCGACGCCAAATCCCCGATAGGCGCCGACGACAGCAGAGGTCATGGAACGAAACAGGGAACCGATTGAGCAATGCCGGCTTATACGGCGACAGCCGGCGACTGGCAAGGTAGGGCCGGGACGCCCGCGGATCCGGCCCGCGCGCGCCGGGAGAGATCACTGCACGAATGGTATGGCCGCTGCGCGATTGAAGCGGTCCCATGCTTCCGCGAAACGCGCGTCCGGGAACGTGAAGTTCCGCCGCTCGAGATCGGCGACCTGTTGCCTCCGCTGCGCTGATCGGACCGACCTGTTCTAGCAGCGACTGGTGCTCAATTCCCGATCAACCGAACCACAAATCGTCAGCCCGTATCGGCAATTTCAATCCGACCAACAATAAACATCGTCGCAATGAGAAACCCATCGCATTCGACGTCGTGACCGACGAATGGCTCAAGAGATGGATCCGCAAATGCCGAGCCACCCATGCGTCGCAGCACAGCCCCCGACTGAAGTTGGAGCCTGAGGCGATGCCTAGACTAGCGCTCTCCGACCACCGCCTGGCTCATGCACCCCCGCAGCACCGCGGCACTGTCGCATGGACAACAAAGGGCGTCTGCCGACCAGGCCTCGCTGGTGAGAGAATCGAGAGACGCGCAAATGTTCGATTTAGATGGTGGGCGCGGCTGGGATTGAACCAGCGACCCCTACGATGTCAACGTAGTGCTCTCCCACTGAGCTACGCGCCCGCACGAAAGGGGTCGCGAACCGGCAGTCAGGAAATGGCGCCAGTCCGCAGCGGACGGGCACTTAGCATCGCCAACCCTGGATTGCAAGTGCGGCCTGGGCGGGCCGCCGGAAGCGCTCACGCGCCGGCGAGCGGACGCGCGCCCAACAGCTGATCGATCTGCGCCACCAGATCCTTGAGGTGGAAGGGCTTCGAGAGGATCTTGGGATCGCCAGGCATGCCGCTGCGGCCACGCAACGCGACGGCGGCGAAGCCGGTGATGAACATGACCTTGAGCGCCGGCTGGTCGCGGGCTGCCCGGCGCGCCAATTCGACGCCGTCCATGCCGGGCATCACGACGTCGGCCAGCAGCAGGTCGAACTCCTGGCGCGCCAGCAGGGTGATCGCCTCGAAGCCGTCGGCAGCGGGCTCGACCGTGTGGCCTGCGCGCCGGAGCGCGCCGGAAAGGAACGACCGCATGCTGTCGTCGTCTTCAGCGACGAGTATCCGCGCCATGGCTCTTCCTGTTGCGATTTTCCGGCCCGCAGACCGGCCCCGCAGGCTACTCGCAAACTATTAGCGGATCATTGAAGCCATTCTGGGGGGCCTGTCAATGGCAGCGCGGCGAAACATGGTTACCGAAAAATCGCAATTGGCCGATGACATCAGGCCGAATCTTGCTATGAATTGCATGATGATGACGGCGCTTTCGGAAGTCGCGGTTCACAGCCGCCCGGTGGTCGATGTGATCATGCCGGCGGAGCAGACCCTGCCGGCGGTTTTTGCGTCGCCCCATTCCGGCGCCGAATACCCCCCCGAGTTCGTGGCGCAGTCGCGCCTGCAGTTTCCGGCCTTGCGGCGGTCGGAGGACAGCTTCGTCGACGAGCTGTTCGCGAGCGCACCCGATTTCGGGGCGCCGCTGGTGCGGGCGCGCTTTCCGCGCGCCTTCGTCGATCCCAATCGCGAACCGTTCGAGCTGGATCCGGCGATGTTCGAGGACGAGCTGCCGGCGTTCGTGAACACGGGATCGCCGCGCGTCGCGGCCGGGCTGGGCACCATCGCCAAGGTCGTGGCCAACGGCGAGGAAATCTATGCCCGCCCCCTGCGCTTTACCGAGGCCAAGCGGCGCATCGACGCGTATTACCGGCCCTACCACGACGCGCTGCGCCAGGTATTGACCGCGACCCGCACGCGCTTCGGCTGCTGCCTGTTGATCGACTGCCATTCCATGCCGTCCGTCGGCGGCCCGATGGAGCGCGATGCCGGGCGCGCGCGCGTCGATTTCGTGCTCGGCGACTGCCACGCCACCTCCTGCGACAAGACGATCATCGCGCGGGCCGAGCGGGCGCTGCGCGACCTCGGCTATACGGTGGCGCGCAACACGCCCTATTCCGGCGGCTTCGTGACCCAGCACTACGGGCGGCCCGGCGACGGGCTCCATGCGCTGCAGATCGAGATCAACCGCGCGCTCTATATGGATGAAGCAACGATCGCGCGCGGGCCCGGATTCGCCACGCTGGCCGAACGTCTCAAGACGCTCGTGCGCGTACTCGGAGAGGTCGCCGTGGAGTTCGCGCGGGCATGAGCGGCCGGCCCCGGCGCGGGATCGGCGATCGTCGTGCGCGATGCCATGCCGGCCGACCTGGCGAGCATCCGGTCCATCTACGCCCATCACGTGCTGCGCGGCTTGGCCTCGTTCGAGGAAGTGCCTCCCGATGCGGCCGAGATCGAACGCCGCTATCGCGACCTCGTGGCGCGCCGCCTGCCTTATGTGGTGGCAGAGACCGACGGCCGCGTTGCCGGCTTCGCCTATGCCGGGCCCTATCGCACCCGGCCGGCTTACCGCTACACCCTCGAGGACTCGGTCTACATCGCGCCGGATGCCGTCGGGCGCGGGCTCGGCCATGCCGCGCTCAGCGAAATCATCGACCGCGTCACCGCTCTCGGATTCCGTCAGATGATCGCAGTGATCGGCGATTCCGCCAACCGCCCCTCCATCCGCTTGCATGAGAGGCTCGGCTTCCGCCATGCCGCCACCCTGCAGGCGGTCGGCTTCAAGTTCGGCCGCTGGGTCGACAGTGTGCTCATGCAGCTCAGTCTGGGCCCCGGCGACGGCAGCCTGCCCGACCGCTGATCTCGGCAAGAAAAAAAAGGGCCGTGCAAGCACGGCCCAAGTTCTGGGAGGAAACGCCCGAGGGGCGTAAGCAGTAACGCGCTGTCTGGGAGACAGCGCAGCGTACTGCGCCGCACAATATGAAGTATCCTTAACGGATAATCAACCAAAATCCGCCATATGATTGTTTTAGTCCTGGAATCCCCTCCGAAAGGGGCACGGATTCCCGGGCCGGCAGCTTCATTGTGCACTGCACAAAAGGGTCCGCGGCGATGATTCAGAGAGTCGGCTCTGCCCTACTTATAACTCTGATTCTCGCGGGCCCAATGGCGGCCAGGGCCGACACGAACGAAGAGGTCGGGACGCAGAACCCCTGGACCATGTGCGCCAAGGCAACCAACCGGGTCGAACGCCAGGAAGGCATCCCCCGGCAGCTGCTGCGCGCCATTTCGAAAGCCGAGTCCGGGCGCTACCACGAAGGCAAGCAGGTGGTGATGGCGTGGCCCTGGACGGTCATGGCGGAAGGCCGCGGACGCTACCTGGAGACCAAAGCCGACGCCATTGCCGAGGTCGAGGGCCTGCGGGCGCGCGGCATCAGGAACATCGACGTCGGCTGCATGCAGGTGAATCTGCAGGCTCATCCGAATGCCTTCGCCAGCCTGCAGGACGCCTTCGATCCACTCACCAACGTGACCTATGCGGCCTCGTTCCTGAAGACGCTGGCGGCCGAACAGGGCTCCTGGGCCAAGGCGGCGGCCTACTACCATTCGCAGAATCCCGTGCACTATCGGGGCTATCGCAGCAAGGTGCGGGAAATCTGGGCCCAGGAAAGAGGGAAGTACCTTTTGGCGCTCGATCAGCTGCGCGCCGAACAGACGGCCGCCCTCGGCCTGGCGAGCCTGATCCACGTCGACGCGCCCGTACCCGTGGCAACGCTGGCGCAAATCGACGACGCCGACCCGCTCCTGCCGCTGAGCCGCCTCGGCTTCGGCCGCGCGGGGCCAGTGCGTCAGCAGATCTCCGCCCACTCCCAGATCGCCGCACGCTAGCGGCTTTTCCTGGCTTCCCGGCGCCATCCGTCTTATATCTGCAAGGATAAACTCGTGGCCGGCGCCGCTCTACGGCGCCTCGTGGGCGGAAACGTTGATCGATAGTGAACGCGCGGCTCCGCCCCGGAGCGGAGACCGCTCCCGCGCCCTGATACGGGCACTCAATCCTTGGATCACGCTGGCCGGCATGAGCCGGGCACAGCGCGCGGGCGCCGCGCTCCTGGCGCTGCTGCTGATCGGCGGCGCCCTGGTGATTGCCCTGATCGTCTCGGCCGCGCGCGGCCAGGATCGCATTGCCGCCGAGAAATCCGTCGAGCTGGTGCGAGTCGCGCTGGAGATCCGCGAACGCAATACGGCGCTCACCGTAAAGGACTATGCCTGGTGGACCGAGGCCGTGCGCAACCTCGTGGACACGCCCGACGCGGCGTGGGCCTACGGACATATCGGACCCACCAGCTACGACTCGATCGGCATGAAGCTGGTGACCGTGATCGATGCGGCCGGACAGCAGACCTTCACCTTCGTCCGGGGCGAAGCGGCCGCGTTCGACATCATGAGCCCCGAGGCTGTCGGCCTGCAGCCGTTGATCGCGGGCGCCCGTGCGGCACCGCCGCTCGAGCCGGTTCCCGCCACCGGCTTCATCAAGGTCGGCGACCAGCTCTTCTCCGTTGCACTCGCCGCCCTGACAGTCGCCAAGGGCGATCCGCTGCTGCCCGGCGAGCGGCCGCGCAGCCTCTTGCTGTTCGGCCGCCCCTTGGACGCCGAGGCGATCGACGAGATAGCCTCCGAGTTCAAGATCGACGGCCTGGTCCTGGTTGCTCCGGACGGCATCGGCGAGCGGACCTCGTTGCCATTGAAGACGGTCGACGGAAACCTGGTGGGGGCGCTCGCCTGGACGCCGGAGCAGCCCGGCGATGCCACGATCCGCCGGATGATCATCCCGGTCGGTGCGACGATCCTGGGGCTGGCGCTGCTGTCTCTGATCATCCTCTCGCAGATCCGTCAGGTCGACCGGACGCGACGCGAGAACCAGCACAATCTCGAGATCATCGAGGCCAAGAATCTCGAACTGGTAGCGGCCCGCGACGAGGCCGAGTACGCCAACCGAGCCAAGTCGCAGTTCCTCGCGGTGATGAGCCACGAGCTGCGCACGCCGCTCAACGCGATCATCGGATTTTCGGAGATCATGTTCGCAGAGCCCTATGGCCCGCTCGGCGACAACCGCTACAAGCAATACGTCCAGGACATCCACGGCAGCGGCGGCCATCTGCTGTCGATCATCAACGACATCCTCGATCTCTCGAAGATCGAGGCCGGCCAAGCCGAGCTGAACGAAGAGGAGGTCGACCTGGCCGCCCTGACCGCTTCGGTCGTACGGATCATGCAGGAACGCGCGGCGACCGCCGGCCTCGCCTTCCTCTGCGAATCGGGCGAAGGACTCCCATGGGTGCGGGCCGATCGACGGGCGCTCAAGCAGATCCTGCTGAACCTGCTGTCGAACGCCGTCAAGTTCACGCCGAAGGGCGGCCAGGTCGGGCTGCGCATGGCGGTCGACGACGATCGCGGCCTGCGCATGATCGTCTATGACACGGGCATCGGCATCGATCCGCAGGACATCCCACGCGCGATGGCGGCCTTCGGACAGGTGGACGCCTCGTGGTCGCGCCGCTATGAGGGCGCGGGCCTCGGTCTGCCGATCAGCCGGGCGCTGATCCGGCTGCATGACGGCACGCTGGAGATCGCGAGCGAGCCCGGCATGGGCACGACCGTGACGGTCCGGCTGCCGCCGCAGCGCGTCGGACCTCTGCCGCAGCCCAAGCCGCCTACGGCCACCGACCAAGCGGTCGTGGGAGAGAGCCAGCCACCACAGCGCCGCCGGGGCATCGCGTGACGATCGATCTCGCGCGCGCCCGCCGCGAGACTCCGGGCGCGGCGGAGGTCCTGCATTTCAACAACGCCGGCGCCGCGCTGATGCCGACGCCGGTGCTGGAGGCGCAGCTCCGCCACCTCCAGCAGGAGGCCGCCATGGGCGGCTATGAGGCGGCCGACGCCGCCGATGAGCGGCGCGAGGCCGTGTATGACTCGATCGCGCGCCTCATCAACGCCGAGCGCCAGGAGATCGCGCTGGTCGAGAACGCCACCGTGGCCTGGGACCTGGCGTTCTACTCGATTCCGTTCCAGCCGGGCGATCGCATCCTCACGGCACGCGCGGAGTACGCCAGCAACTACATCGCCTTCCTGCAGGCGGCGCGGCGCACCGGCGCCGTCATCGAGGTCGTGCCGAGCGACGACAGCGGCGCGCTCGACGTCGCAGCGCTCGAGCAGATGATCGACGGGCGCGTGCGCCTCATCGCCATCACGCATGTGCCGACCAATGGCGGCCTGGTCAATCCGGCGGCCGAGGTCGGGCGCATCGCGCGCCGGCACGGCATCCTCTATCTGCTCGACGCCTGCCAATCCGTCGGCCAGATGCCGATCGACGTCGCCGCCATCGGCTGCGACATGCTGTCGGCCACCGGCCGCAAGTATCTGCGGGGGCCGCGCGGCTGCGGCTTTCTCTATGTCCGTCGCGCGGTGTTGGAGCGGCTGGAGCCGCCCTTTCTCGATCTGCAGGCCGCGACCTGGATCGCGCCGGACCGCTACGAGCTGCGGCCGGATGCGCGCCGCTTCGAGAACTGGGAGAACAACGTCGCCGCCCAGCTCGGCCTCGGCGCCGCCGTCGACTATGCCCTCGGCTGGGGCCTGGCCGCGATCGAGGCGCGGGTCGTGCCGCTGGCGGAGGACCTGCGCGCGCGGTTGGGCGCGATCCCTGGCGTGACGGTCACGGACATCGGCGGCAAGCGCTGCGGCATCGTCACCTTCACGGTCGCCGACCGAGAGGCCGCCGACATCGTCGCCGCCTTGCACCGGTGCAAGATGAACACCGTGACGTCGTCGCCGCGCTCCACCCTGCTCGATGCGACGGCGCGCCGGCTTCCTACGGTGGTGCGGGCGTCCGTGCACTACTACAACAGCGAGGACG
>JBGPEQ010000177.1:0-7520 GCA_041482855.1 Dongiaceae bacterium
TCATCGAGATCGTCGGGATCGGCAAGCAGCTGCTCATGACCCGCGGGGCATTGACGACCTTCTCGATTGCCAATGACGTGGCCAAGTATTTCGCCATCATTCCCGCGATGTTCGCCGCGTTCTATCCGCAGCTCGGCATCCTCAACGTCATGGGGCTGTCGACCCCGAAGAGCGCGATCCTGTCGGCGATCATCTTCAATGCTCTCATCATCATCGCGCTCATCCCGCTGGCGCTGAAGGGCGTCAAGTACCGCCCGGTCGGCGCGGCCAGCATCCTGCGCCGCAACCTGCTGGTCTACGGCATCGGCGGCATCATCATCCCGTTCATCGGCATCAAGGCCGTCGACATCCTCGTCTCGGCCCTCGGCCTCGCCTAAGGAGATCCTTCATGTTGCGGCATCTGCGTCCCGCCCTGGTCATGCTCGTGGCATTCACGCTGCTGACGGGACTCGTCTATCCCCTGATCGTCACTGGAGTTGCACAGGTGGCCTTCCCCCACCAGGCCAATGGCAGCCTGATCGAGCGCGACGGCAAGGTGATCGGCTCCGAGCTGATCGCGCAGGGGTTCGCGCGCGACAAGTATTTCCACCCCCGCCCCTCAGCAGCCGGGCAGAACGGCTATGACGCCGGCGCGTCGAGCGGCTCCAACCTCGGCCCGACGAGCAAGGCGCTGGTCGATCGGGTGAAGGGGGACACGGAGAAGCTCAAGGCGGAGCACAGTGCGCCGGTCCCCGTCGACCTCGTGACGACATCGGGCAGCGGCCTCGATCCGCACATCACCCCGGCCGGCGCCGAGTTCCAGGTGGCGCGCGTAGCCAAGGCGCGCAACATGCCCGAGGACAAGGTTCGCGAACTGGTTACGGAGTACACCGAAGGCCGGACGCTCGGCATCATCGGCGAGCCCCGCGTGAATGTCCTGCTGCTCAACCTCGCGCTCGATAAGGCCAGCGGCGGCTGATGGCCGGGCCGACGGGAGTCATGTAGAATCGTGGGATGGTAGAGTTAGATTCTGCGTCCCGCGGCCTGCGGCCCTCGCCAGAAGCGCTCCTTGCCGCCGCTGCCCGGGAGGCGCGGGGGAAGCTCAAGATCTTCCTCGGCGCGGCGCCCGGCGTCGGCAAGACCTACGAGATGCTGCAATCGGCCCGCCGCCGGAAGGCGGAAGGCGTCGATGTCGTCGTCGGCGTGGTCGAGACCCATGGCCGCAAGGAAACGGAGGCCCTGCTCGAAGGTCTGGAAGTCATTCCGCGCCGCCAAATTGCCTACGAGGGCCGCGTCCTCACCGAGATGGATATCGACGCCGTCCTGGCGCGCCGCCCTGCCCTCGTGCTGGTCGACGAACTGGCGCACACGAACGCCCCCGGCAGCCGGCACCCGAAACGCTACCTCGACGTCGAGGAACTGCTGGCTTCCGGGGTCGATGTCTACGCGACCGTTAACATCCAGCACGTCGAAAGCCTCAACGACGTCGTCGCCCAAATCACGCGCGTGCGCGTGCGCGAGACCGTGCCCGACCGGATCGTCGACGCCGCGGAGGTCGAGGTCATCGATCTGACGCCGGATGACCTGATTCAGCGGCTGCGCGAAGGCAAGGTGTATATCGCCGACCAGGCGGAGCGTGCCCTCAAGCACTACTTCTCGCCCGGCAACCTCACGGCGCTCCGAGAGCTTGCACTGCGGCGCGCCGCCGAGCGGGTGGACGAGCAGATGGTCAGCTACATGCAGGAGCACGCCATCGCCGGACCGTGGCCGGCCGGCGAGCGTCTGCTCGTCTGCATCAGCGAACAGCCGGGCGCGACGCAACTCGTACGCTACGGCAAGCGCGTCGCCGACCGGCTGCACGGACCGTGGACGGCGCTCTATGTGGAGACCCCGCGTCACCAGAGGCTGGGCGAAGCCGAGCGCGATCGGGTTGCCGAGGTACTGCGGCTCGCCGAGAAGCTCGGCGCGGACACGCTGACCATTCCGGGCCAGCGCATCGCCGATGACCTATTGGCCTACGCCCGCGAGAACAACGCCACCCAGATCATCATCGGCAAATCGACGCGCGCGCGCTGGTTCGAGATGTTGCATGGCTCGGTGGTGCACGATCTCCTGCGCAAGGCCGGCAACATCAGCGTTCATGTCATCGGGGCCGCGGGCGAGGCGGCGCTGGCGACGCCGGTCAAGACGTCGGCCGGCATGGAATCGATCGATCCCATCGCCTACGCGATCAGCACGGCATTCGTCGCAGCGGCACTCGGCGTCGCCCTGCTCATCAGCCAGTTCGTCGACCTCGACAATATCTCGCTGGTCTTTCTCGCTGCCGTGCTCGCGAGTGCCGTGCGGTACGGTGCCGGCCCGTCAGTCTTTGCCGCGCTTCTGAGCGTGCTCTGCTACAATTTCTTCTTCATTCCCCCGCTTTACACCTTCACGATCGCCGATCCGGCAAACGTGGTCGCGCTCTTCTTCTTCATGATCGTCGCGCTCCTCACGAGCAGCCTGACCGCGCGAACACGCACGCAAGCGCTCATCGCGAAGAAACAGGCGAGAACCACGGGCGAGCTCTACAGCTTCAGCAAGAAGCTTGCAGGCATTGCCAAGCTCGACGATCTGCTATGGGCGACGGCCCATCAGATCGCCTCGATGCTCAAGGTCGAGGTCGTCCTTTTGACACCGGACGATGGCACGATCGCCGTACGCGCCGGCTTTCCGCCAGAGGATCAGCTCGATGACGCCGACCTCGCCGCCGCCAAATGGTGCTGGGACCACAATCAGCCGGCGGGCCGCGGCGCCGACACGCTGCCAGGCGCCAAGCGGCTGTTCCTGCCGCTCCGAACGGGTCGCGGCGCCGTCGGCGTGCTCGGTATCAACCGCAAGGCGCCCGGCCCGCTGTTCACGCCGGACGAGCGCCGCCTGCTCGATGCCCTGTCGGATCAGGCGGCTGTGGCGATCGAGCGCACGCTGTTGGCTGAAGATATCGACGAGGCCCGGATTCTGGCGGAGACGGAGCGCCTGCGGTCCTCTCTGCTCACCTCGGTCTCACACGATCTACGCACGCCGCTGGCCTCCATCATCGGCACCATCACCAGCCTGCGCAGCTTCGGCAAGCTCTACGACGACAGGACGCGAGACGAGATGCTGGCGACCGCCCAGGACGAGGGCGAGCGTCTCAACCGCTTCGTGGCGAACCTGCTGGACATGACCCGCCTCGATTCGGGTGCGATCGAGCTGCGCCGCGAGATGATCGACCTCGGCGATCTCGTGGGATCGGCGCTCCAGCGCTCCGGGAAGATTCTCATCCGCCACCGGGTCAGCGTCGATTTGGCGCCGGATCTGCCGATGTTTCCGCTCGATTTCCTGCTGATGGAGCAGGTTCTGGTCAATCTGCTCGACAATGCCGCGAAATATGCACCGGCCGGCTCGGCGATAGGGGTCGCGGGTCGGGGCGAGGGAGCAGAGGTCGTTATCGAGGTGCGGGACGAGGGGCCGGGCATCCCGCCGAGCGATCTCGATCGCATCTTCGACAAGTTCTATCGCGTGCACGGCGGCGACCGCCAGCGAGCGGGTACGGGCTTGGGTCTCGCCATCTGCCGAGGGTTCGTCGCAGCCCATGGCGGCACGATCGCGGCGGCCAACCGGAGCGATCGCCACGGCGCCGTGTTTACGATCCGCATTCCGATCGATGAAGCGGGAGCAAGGCCCGATGGCGAGTAGCGCTCCTTGCGTCCTCATCGTGGATGACGAGCCGCCGATCCGGCGGCTGCTGCGCAATACGTTGGCGGTTCAGGAGTATCGGATCGTGGAGGCGGCGACGGGCCAGGAAGCGCTCGATGCGGCGCGGCGCGAGAAGCCGGATCTGGTGATCCTCGACCTCGGCCTTCCCGACCTCGACGGCATGGAGATCATCCGCGCGTTGCGGGCGAGATCGCAGGTGCCGATCGTCGTGCTGTCGAGCCGCGGCGACGAGAAGGGCAAGGTCGCCGCGCTCGATCTCGGCGCCGACGACTACGTCACCAAGCCGTTCGGCGTCGACGAACTGATGGCGCGCATCCGCGCGGCGTTGCGCCATCGCCTGCAAGAGCAGGGCAGCCGGCCGCTGTTTCAATCGGCCGATCTCACCGTCGATCTCGTGCATCGGCGCGTCAGTGTCGGCGGTCGCGAGGTGCGACTTTCCCCCAAAGAGTATGACATTCTCCAGCAATTCGTGATCCACGCCGGCAAGGTGCTGACGCACCGCCATCTCCTTAAGGAGGTGTGGGGCGGCGTGGACAGCGGCGACGTGCAGGCACTCCGAGTCTTCATCCGCCAGTTGCGTCAAAAGCTGGAAGCGGACCCGCAAAGACCCCAACATATCTTGACCGAACCCGGGGTCGGCTACCGATTACAGTTTTCGGCGTGACTAAGTTGCGGGCCGCGGGCGCAGAGGTGGCAATGACCGCATTTGGCACTTCTGCGACATCGCGAGGTACGAGAAGGATGCCCGCTTTCAACCTGGGAGCAGGCGTCCGTCCCCAGTGCGAGCGGGGCCGCTTAGGAGATTATGGCCTCGCTTCGCCAAGCCGAACGGCGCGTCGAAATGGCTGGTGCCGGCGGGGGCGTCGACGAAGCTCTCGGAGATCATCTTCTCGAACTCCGGGCGCGTCAGGTTGCGCGGCACCAGGCCGTGGCAGTGGTGATCGATCAGGGGGACGTCGACGTCAATAGGCATTGGATCCCTTTCGTAGTTCTCGTCCGGGGCGCGGTTGGCCATCAGCTCGATCTTCTCGCGGCTTTGGAAGCCTGAATCAAGGTCACGCCGATGCCTGCAGCACTTTAAGGGGCTCTTCCAGTATCACCCGCCAAGCGGACGTGTCACGTGACTGAACGAGCCAAAGCGGATTTCGATAGGGATGTCTATCTGACGTCGGAGCCTTACGTCCGGAACGCCGACTCGGGAAGTCCGCGGATGCCGACGTCGATGGCGAAGATGCCGCCCGTCAGCGGAGCGGCATCGAAGCCGGCATCGTCCATGAAGACCCAGCGGCCGTTCACGTTCTCCATCGAGGCGGTGGTCACGAACAGCGTGTCCATGTTCTCGCCGCCGAAGGCGCAGCTGGTCACGCTCTTGACGGGCATCTCGATTTCGCGGTCGACGCGGCCATCGGGCGCATAGCGCGTGATTCGCCAGCCGCTCCAATGGGTCGACCACAGATATCCTTCGGCGTCGACCGTGGACCCGTCGGGAACGCCGGCGCCGGCGTCGATGGTCGCGAACACGCGCCGGTTCGACGCCTCGCCCGTGTCAGGGTCGATCTCATAGGCATGGATCACCCGTTCGCTTGAGCAGGTGTGATACATCGTTCGCCCGTCCGGGCTGAAGGATGGCCCGTTGGAGCAGATGAATCCCTCCGCGACCGACGTGGCCGTGCCCTTCGCATCGATGCGGTAGAGGCGGCCGATGCTATCTTTCTCCAGCCGGTCGGTGGTTCCCGCCCACAGCCGGCCCTGCCGGTCGCATTTCGCATCGTTGAAGCTGGCCTGCGGCAGGGACGCGATCGGGTTCACGAGACTCGTGCGGGTCTTCATGTCCGCCGACAGGATGGAAATCCCATCCGATGCGGCCAGCACAAGCCCGCCGCCGGCATGGGGCGCGAGGCCGCCGAGCTGCGCCGGAAGAGCCAGGGGAAACATCACGTCTTTCCCGGTCGCCGGATCGAGGCGATGGATTTCCGGCCGCATCTGGTCCAGCCAATAGAGCGCCTTCTCTTTGGGCGACCACAGCGCGCTTTCGCCGAGCGCGCTGCGCGCCTGATAGATGCAACGGATTTCCATCACTGCCTCCCTATAGGATCGCGCCGCTGAAGAGCGGCATGCCGCGAATGCCGACCTCGACGCGCAGCAAGCGGCCGACCATCTGTGCGTCGCCCGTCGTATCGGCGTGACCGAAGTCGGCCACGTACAGCGCAGTGCCGTCGAACACGCAGTTCAGCGGGACCGCCTCCAGTTCCAGGAAATCGAGGGCGACGCCGTCGCGGGAAACGATGTCGATGCCGCCGGAGGTCACGGTCGTCACCCAGAAGTTTCCGGCGATATCGATCTTGAAGCCGTCCGGGATGTGCCTGTCCTCGAACGAATGGATGACGGTCTTGGTGCCGTCGGGTTTGCGGCGGATCATCCTCAATGTGTATGACTCGACCCAGACGATTGAGCCATCCGCTTCGGCCACGATGCCGTTGGGATAGGTGTGATCCAGCTCCTCCAGGATATGCGCCGTGCCGTCGCGCTCGATGACGCAGATGCGGCCGCGGTGATGCCTCGTCGCCGGCGCCCAATCGCCGGAATCGGTGAAGTAGAGGCGGCCGTCCGGACCGAAGCAAAGATCGTTCGCGCCGTCGAACGCGATGCCATCGGCCGCGGTCGCGATGATCTCGACCTTGCCGTCGGGCGATGCGCGCTGAATGCAGGCCGGCCGCTTGTCGGGCGCGATCCAGTTGCCGGCAGTCGGGCAATTGGCGATGTAGACGTTGCCGTCACTGCCGAGCAGACAGGCATTGGGCGCGCCGCCGGTGTAGGCATAGCGGCGAACGCCGTGCTGCCGGTCCCAGGAGACGATCTCGCTCTTGTAGGTGTTCGTGAACACCACGCGCCCGTCCGGCAGAACGCAGGGACCTTCCGGAGAGCCGATGCCCTCGGCCAGGACTGAGATCGGCTTTCGCATTCGTTAGCCCCCTCCTACCGCGCAGTCCTACACCTGCTGCATCCGATTGGTCTTGTTGAGGGCAAGGACGGCGATGATGAGCACGCCGGTTATGACGTTCCGCAGGCCGGGACCGACCTGAAGCACGTTGAGCATCGAGAGGAGCAGGAACAGGAAGAGCGAGGCACTCCAGGTTCCGAGCACGCTGGCCTGGCCGCCGGCGACGTTGGTGCCGCCGATAACCACGACTGCGATGGAGCTCAGGAGAAATTCGCTTCCCATGTTGAGCGAGGGCCCGCCTGTGAAGCCGGCAAACAAGATGCCGGCAAGGGATGTAAACGCGCTGCAGAGCACATAAGCCGCGACCCGCGTCCGCCGAACATTGACGCCGGACAACCAGGCGGCGGTTTCGTTCTGCCCGCAGGCAAAGAGCGACCGTCCAAACAATGATCGCCTCAAGACGACGATCAGAACGACAGAAGCGATAATCGCGGCCAAGGTGACATAGGGCACGCCGGCAAACCGCTCCGTCGTGAAGTCGGCCAGCAACGGAGACGGCTTGGCGACGGAAATGCGGGAATAGACGAAGGTGAAGGACTCGACCACCAGCCCCGACGCGAGTGTCGCCACCATCGGAGGGATCCGGAAGGCCAGGATGAGGAAAGCGTTGGCGGCGCCGATCGCGACGCCGCCAGCCAGGCCCGCGGCGATCCCCGCCGCCAACCCGCTGTCGGCGCCCATCATCTGGCCGGTGGAAAGATAGGCAGCCAAGGTGATGTTGGCGGGAATGGAGAGATCGATATTGCCGGCGCCGCTCGCCATCACCAGCATCTGCCCGAGACCGACGACGGCGAAGAATACCGAA
>JBGPEQ010000178.1:0-7464 GCA_041482855.1 Dongiaceae bacterium
AACCTGGCCGGACAGTATCTGACGCGCCTGCCCCTGAAGCTCCTTGCCGGGCTGGGCTTCATCGCCATCGGCGTGTGGACGCTGTACGGCTATTTCCGGGCTGGATGAGCCATGCAGGTCGACGGCGCTCCCTACCGCACGATCTGGTTGTCCGGCGACGGGCGGACGGTCGACATCATCGACCAGACGCTGCTGCCGCATGATTTCAGGATCGTGCGGCTGGAAACGCTCGAGGATGCGGCGCGCGCCATCAAGTCCATGCAGGTGCGGGGCGCGCCGCTCATCGGCGTGACCGCGGCCTATGGCCTCTGCCTGTCGCTGCGCGAGGACGCCTCGAACGCGGCGATCGAGCGCACCTGCGCCACCCTCCTCGCCACACGCCCGACCGCCGTCAACCTGCGCTGGGCGCTGGACGACATGCGGCAGGTGCTGACCAATCTGCCGGTGGAGCGGCGGCTGGCGGCTGGTTATCGGCGCGCGGACGAACTGGCCGACGACGATGTCGCCACTTGTTCCGCCATCGGCGACCACGGGCTGCCGCTCATCCGCGAGGCCTGGGAGCGGGCCAGGCGGGCGCGGCCGGTCAACGTGCTGACCCACTGCAATGCCGGCTGGCTGGCCACGGTCGACTGGGGCACGGCGCTGGCGCCGATCTACAAGGCGAAGGAGGCCGGCATCCCCGTGCATGTGTGGGCCGACGAGACCCGCCCGCGCAACCAGGGCGCTGCCCTTACCGCCTGGGAACTGGGCCGGGCCGGGGTGCCCCACACGGTGATCGTCGACAATGTCGGCGGCCACCTGATGCAGCACGGCAAGGTCGACCTCTGCATCGTCGGCACCGACCGCACCACCGCCACCGGCGACGTCTGCAACAAGATCGGCACCTACCTGAAGGCGCTCGCCGCCCACGACAACGGCGTGCCCTTCTACGTCGCCCTGCCCCACAGCACCATCGACTGGACCCTGAGCGACGGCATCGGCCAGATCCCGATCGAGGAGCGCGACGCCGCCGAGGTGACGGTGATGCGCGGCCGCGCCGCCGGGGGCAAGATGGTTGACGTGCAACTGACGCCCGACGGCAGCCCGGCCGGCAACTATGCCTTCGACGTGACGCCCGCCCGGCTGGTGACCGGGCTGATCACCGAGCGGGGGGTCTGCGCAGCCTCGCGGGAGGGGCTGCTCGGCCTCTATCCGGAGCAGCGGGCGGAGAGCAAAAAATCCGCGACCCCCGAAAAGTGACGATCGACCCCATGTCCAGCGGGACCGAGGGCCCGCATCCAGCGGACTGACAGGCCCGTCACCTGCGGCGATGCCCCTGGATCGGGCGGCGATGTTGGACGCACTGCGGCTAACCCGAATCCGCACGGACGACAAAACAAAGTAATGCGTTTTGCGTATCCGCGATCCCGCTCCGAGACGATACCCACAAGCGGCCGTTCGATGCGGGTATTGGCAGCCGGATCTATCACTCATGTCTCTATTCACGATGTCAATGACCGATGGCCATCCGAAGCCCGCCAGACCTCCACCGGCGGAGCGACGGACGCGATTCGAAACAATATAAGAACATCATTCGCATTTTGCAAGAGGAATCTCGCAATTTCGCGTATTCCATGCATCACTCTCTCTTCGGTCCCCGATAGCCGACGCCGCAATTCACACGCGCCGCACCATGCATCATAATCGGTCTGTCAGTGGCCTGACTCCCGTCTCGCTGCCAACCCGGGGAAAAAGGGGTCATGGAGCGCAGGCTCGCCGCCGTGATGATCGCCGACGTCGCCGGCTATGGCCGCCTCAGCCAGGCCGACGAGGAAGGAACGCGCGCGCGGTTTCAGGCCGATCTCCACGAGGTGTTCGAGCCGAGGATCGCCGCGCATCACGGCGGCGCGCCGAGGGACATGACGTCGTCACCAAGGGCAAACGCGCCTTCGTCGCCGACTACGAGCGCCGGCTGGCGAAGGGCTGAGCTCTCAGCCGCGCGGGGCGGGCTCGCGCAAGGTGCGGCGCAGCCGTGCGGCGCTCATATCCAGCAGCTTCGCGGCGGCGGCCTCTGAGACGATCCCCTCGGCCAACGCGCGAAAGCATAGTCGCCGGAATCGCTGCGGTTCCACCTTCGGCATCGGATGGGGCTCCGGGTAGGGCGGCTGCAGCCAACCCAGGCGCTCGAAGCGATCGAACATCTGCCGGTAGGTCGCGTCGCCGGTGATGCCGAGATCCTTGAGACGATAGGCGATGGCCTGGACGCTGGTGCCGAACAGTCGCTTCAGCTGCAACAGTTCGGCCAGCGAGAGGACGCGCCGCCTGCGTCCGACCTCCGCCCACAGGATTTCCGCCGGCATGAGAAAGGCGCCAGCGAAGCGGAAGGCCGCCTTCTCCGCGGTGACGCTGTCCGCGATCTTGAGAACGAGATGGCCGATCTCGTGTGCCAAGGTGAAGCGCTGGCGTTCTCCGGTGTCGGCCCTGTTGACTGCGATCACCGGCGCGGGGGCGCCCTGCGCGCGGCGCGCCAGACAGGCAAGGCCCGAAACCGCTGTCGGCAAAGCGAGGGCGATGACCTTGACGCCACGCTCCTCCAGGAACTCCGCGATATCCGGGAGCGCGCCGGCGCCGAGGCGCCACAGGGTTCGCAGGCGGGTAGCGGCGGCCTCCGCCTCTTCCAGGCTGCGCACGGCGATCGGGAGGCCCGCGGGCGGCGTCCACCGGGCGCTGGGGACGCCCAGGAGATCCTCGATCTCCAGGTATCCCTCCACGGCCGCGAGAACCGCGGCCTTGATGGCGGCCTCCTCGCGCCGGCTCGTCAACCGGTTCTTCCGGAACTCCACGCTCTCCAGGCGGACCTCGCCGCTGCCGAGCAGATATTCCTCGGATACGCGCAGCGCCCGGCTCAGCGCGCGCATCACCGGCGGACTGGGCCGCATCTCCCCGCGTTCATACTTGCCGATGGCCTGCGCGGACACGCGCCCGCCGATGGCGCCCGCGAGGTCGCGCAGCGACAACCCGGCACGAGTCCGGGCCGCGGCAAGCCGCCGACCGATTGTTCCGCCGCCGATCATATCGGTTTACAAAATAGCAAATATATGCGCATTTTGTAAACCTCTTGAAGCCGCTCACGGGACCGCAACGATGATGCAGGATCGCGTCGACTATCGGCTCGGCGTGCTCTGCGTGACCGTCTCGGCGGTGGCCTGGAGCACGGCCGGATTCTTCACGCGACTGATCCCGCTCGATGCCTGGACGATCCTGTTCTGGCGCGGAATCTTCGCCGGACTGTTCACCGCCGGCTACATCGTCTGGCGATACCGTGGCGATACGGTGCGCGTCTATCGGTCCATGGGCCGGCCGGGGTGGCTCTTCGCCTTCTGCTCGGCCGTCGGGATGACGACGTTCATCCCGGCCCTGAAGCTCACGACCGTCGCCGACGTCGCCGTCATCTACGCAACCGCGCCGTTCGTGACCGCCGCGTTGACTTGGATCTGGTTGCGCGAGCGCACACGGGCGGCCACCTGGATCGCGAGCGCCCTCGCCTTCGTCGGCGTGCTCGTCATCCTCGGCGGCTCTCCATTCGGCGCCAATCTCTGGGGCGACCTGCTGGCGTTCACGATGACGGTAGCCGTGGCCGTCGCGATGGTGATTTGCCGCCGCCACCGCGACATCCCGATGGTGCCGGCGGCGGCGCTGTCGATCCTGTTCGGCTCGATCGTCAGTCTCCCCTGGGCTCATCCCGCGGCGGCCGGGCCGACGGAGCTGGCCTATCTGGCGCTGTTCGGATTCTTCCAGATGACCTTGGGATTGACGCTGTTCGTCATCGGCGCGCGTCTGATCCCGGCGCCGCACACGGCGCTGATCGGCGCGCTGGAGACGCCGCTGGCGCCGCTCTGGGTGTGGATCGCCTTCGGCGAGCTGCCGCCGCCACTCGTCTTCGTCGGCGGCGCGATCGTGATGATTGCCGTCATCGGTCACATTCTGATCGAGAACCGCCGCAGCAATGCCGAGCGCGCGCGCATCGGCGTCGCTGCCGCGCCCTGTACCGAGTGCCCATAGCCGGCAGCGCGCCATGCGCCTCGTCGCCTGGAACTGCAACATGGCGCTGCATCGCAAGCTGGCGGCGCTGCTGGCGCTCAAGCCCGATGTGGCCGTGCTGTCCGAATGCGCATCGCCGGAGCGGTTGGCGCAGCGGCTGGGCGCGGACGCGTTCGACGGCGAGCCGGTTTGGATCGGCGCCAACCGGGACAAGGGCCTGGCGGTGCTCGCCTTCAACGGTTACCGCGCCCGCCTCGCCGACGAGGTCTATCGGCGGTCGCTGCGGTTCATCGCGCCCGTCCGCATCGAAGGGCCGATATCGTTCAATCTGTTGGCGGTGTGGGCGCAGAATTTCAGCGCCGGCATTCGCCGCAAGCGCCAGCCGGGGCCGCTGCGACTCGCCCTCACCCGCGACTATCGGGCGTTCCTCGGCGCGGGGCCGGCGATCGTGGCGGGCGATTTCAACAACAACATCTTCTGGGACAAGCCGGGCTACCTGATCAACCATTCGCACACGGTAACGCTGCTCGATCGCTATGGGTTGGTGAGCGCCTATCACCATGCGCGCGGCGAGGCCCAGGGCGCGGAGACCGAGCCGACGCACTATTGGCGCGACCGCAAGAAGGACGGCCCGACCTATCACATCGACTACGTCTTCCTGCCGCGCGCCTGGTCCGCCGGCATGCGCGAGATGAGCGTGGGCAGCTTCGAGGACTGGTGCGGCGCGCGCTTGAGCGACCATGTGCCGCTGGTGGTCGATGTCGATCCGTAGGGGCGGCCCCGCGTGGCCGCCCAAGAAAAAGAATCACCACAGAGGACACAGAGGGCACAGAGACGTCTTGCTCGCGAGGTTGCGGGCGCAATTCAGCCTTCTCTTTGGACTCCGTGGCCTCTGTGGTGAATCTTCCGGTGACATTCACGGGCATGATGTGAGGGCTGCGATGGCGATGGAAGCGGCGGCGCATCGACGGCTGCCGCGCGCTCAGTCGAAGACCTTGGCGATCTCTTCGATGCCGACGCCTTCCTTGGCAAAGCGCAGCGTGGTGTAGCCGACGGCGGTGACGCTGGCGGCGAAGGCCGATATCGCGGCGTCCACGATCCACGAGACCAACGCGCCGGGAGTGGCGGTGCCGAAGATCCGAGCGACGAGATAGCCAACGACAAAGGCGCCGATGCCGATGAAAAGCGTGATGGAGAAGACCCGCCAGCGGTTGCCCTTCGTCAGGGCGGCGCTGCGCGAGAGGCTATTCATGACGCCCGGCCGTTCGACGACGACAACGGGAACGGCCACCCACAGCATCGCCGCGACGATGAAGGCGGGAACGATCAGAAGGATCGCCGCAAAGACTATGGCAATGACGGAAACGATGGCTACGCCGACCACGGGAAAGACCAGCGAGACCGCGCGCCGCAGGCAATCCGCGAGGTCGGCCCGCTGGCCCCGCATCTCCTGGAACACGCCGTAGCTGATGGCGCCGACGGCGACCTGGCGCAGGACCAGCTCGATGAGGACGGCGATGAGGGCGCCGCCGCCCACGACGGACCTTCCCACATAGAACGTGCCGTCGGCCATCGTGGCGTCCGTCGCCACCGGGGCGGCGCCGTTGATCAATTGATAGACGAACGACGGAAAAGTCACGACGAGCGAGATGATGCCGAAGGGGACGGCGTTCTTCGACAGCACATCCAAGCCCTGCCTCAGCGCGCCGCCGACGCTGAATTGCACGGCACTCACCGTGGTCATGCCCACCTCCCCCAAAGCCGCCCCCAAGCCGGACGGTTCGCGCGAGTATGCCGACGCCGGCCATCCGGCTCAAGCGGGGCGCTCCAAGTTTCTCTGTGTCTGTAGGTCGCTGTGGTTCATTGTCCGGAGATAGCCCCCAAGGGAGAGCGATCGATGGCAGGCGAAGCAAGCGGCGGCGTGAACGACGGCAGCGTGGCGGGATTCCTGTTCGATCTCGACGGCACGCTGGTCGACAGCGTCTATCAGCATGTGCTGTCCTGGCACGAGGCGTTGCATGCCGAAGGCATCGAGCTGGCGGTGTGGCGCATCCATCGGCGCATCGGCATGAGCGGCGGCCTCTTCACCAACGCGCTGTTCCGCGAGCTCGGCCGGGAGCTGACGGACGAGCTGCGCGAGCGGCTGCGCCGGCTCCACAACGCCGCCTATCGGCAGCGCGCGCCGCAGATCCGGGCGCTCCCGGGAGCGCGCGATCTCCTGGACTACCTGACCGCCAAGGGCGTGCCGTGGGCGATCGGCACCAGCGGCCGCATGGAGAGCGCGCTGGTGACGGTGGCGACGCTCGGCCTCGACGGCGAAAAGATCCCGATGGTGACGCGCGACCAGGTGCGCTACGCCAAGCCCGACCCCGACCTCTTCCTGGCCGCCGCCGCCCGCCTCAAGATCGACGTGAGGAACTCCGTGGTAGTCGGCGACAGCGTGTGGGACCTGCTGGCCGCGCGGCGCGCCGGCTCGCTCGGCGTCGGCCTGCTCTCCGGCGGCTACGGGCAGGACGAGCTGGAACGGGCGGGGGCATATCGGGTGTATGAGGACCCGAAGGACCTCTTGAAGCACCTGGATGAGGTGGGGGTGAGAAGATAAACGCGGATGCACTTCGGTAAGTGCAGCCTTCTTGCCTCCGATACTATGTTCTGCGATCCTTCGCTGGTGACGATTGCGAGATGCGCGGGGTAGAAATGGCTCGCAAATTGGCTAGGCGGCGGACTGCACTGATGGGGCGCGCCGGCTCCAGGGCTGGAGCGCTAAGAATCAGGCCAGCAACAAGGAAGCGTGCTTCAACAGCGGCACAAAGCTCGGCCGCCCGTCTCAAGTTCGAGCGCCTGGCTCGCCGGTGGCGCAGAGAAACTGCCGCCTTCTCGTCCAGCGTCGATATCGCCATGCACCCCTGTTATCAGGCCATCATCGGCATGGGCGAGGTCGCCGTTCCGCTGGTCCTGGAGTCGCTGACTCGTCGTTTCGATCATTGGTTCTGGGCGCTGGAGGCCATCACCCAGGACAATCCGGTCCCGCGTCGACTGCGGGGCAACATCGAAGCGATGGCGCGCGCTTGGCTGAAGTGGGGGAGCGACAAGGGATTGGTGACGCTGGATGCCAAAGCAGCGGCTGCCTAAACATATCCTGAACCTGTTTCCGAACCTGACCTCCCTCAACCACTACGTCACGAGCCCGGCCGACGTTCGCTACAACTGCGCGGCCTGGGCGGCCAACGATACGACGAAGTGGTGGGATCGGTTTCAGTACTGGCCAAGGGAGGCCGCCCGTTCCGACGAGCTGTCTGCTGCACGGGCCGCATTTGCATCGATTGGCTTCGTTCCCAGCCCGGATGGACGAATCGAAATCGGCTTCGAGAAGATCGCGACCTACGAAAAGGATGGACGCTGGAAACACGTCGCCAGGCAGCTATCGGATGGGCAATGGACCAG
>JBGPEQ010000179.1:0-7457 GCA_041482855.1 Dongiaceae bacterium
GATCCTCGGAAGGCGCAATCTTGACGCCGGCGGGGATGCCGGACCATGACGCCCATCACAGACTCGTGGGCGAAGGCGTCTCCGTCGGCAGGGGAGACCGGGTCCCCGGGTTAAACCCGGGATCGCCCCTGCAACGACGGCTATGCCGAGGGCCGCCTCTGGGGCATGATCGCGCACCAAGCGCTACCGAACGGCCGTACCGTGACCACACCACGCCTCATCCTCGTCACCGGCGCCACTGGCAAGGTGGGCCAGACCTTCATACGCCAGTTCCTCGGCGATCCCGCCCATGCGGCCGACCGCATCCGCGCCCTCTGCCACAACCGTCTGCTGCCGGCGACCGGCCGCGTCGAGGTAGTCAGCGGCTCGATCGCCGATCGGGCCGTGGCCGAGCGCGCCGTCGCCGGCGTCACCCACGTTCTGCATCTCGCCACCTGCAAGGAGACGCCCGACGACGTCATGGACGTCACGGTGAAGGGCCTGTTCTGGCTGCTGGAGGCCTGCCGGCAGAGCCCGGCGTTCAGGCAGTTCATCCTCATCGGCGGCGACGCCGGCATCGGCCACTTCTTTTACGAGCGGCCCGATCCGGTCACCGAGGCCGTCGGCCACAGCGCCTATCCCGGCTGCTACGCGCTCTCCAAGGTGCTGGAAGAGGTGATGATCGAGCAGTACTACATCCAGTACGACCTCACGGGCTGCTGCCTGCGCGCGCCCTGGATCATGGAGAAGGACGATTTCAAATACACGCAGTCCTTCGGCGAGGATGTCTTCGGCGGCCCGCGCTGGATCGACCTCGTGGGTAAGGAGCGCGCCGCCGAGTATCGCAAGACCGGCGCCGTGCCGTTGATGCTGGACGCCGACGGCGCCCCCATGCGCCGCAACTTCGTGCATGTCGACGATCTCGTCGAAGCGATCGTCGCGGCGATCGATCACCCGGCCGCGCGCCAGCAAACCCTCAACATCTGCATGGACGAACCGGTCGACTACGGCGCCGTCGCCGCGCATCTGAAGAAAACCCGGGGCTTGCCGAGCGTCGCGATCGGGACGCCCTACCGCAGCACCTGGCTCGACAACGCGAAGGCCAAGTTCCGGCTGGGCTGGCGGCCGCGTTATGACCTTGAGCGCCTCGTCGATGCCGCCTACGGCTACGAGCGCGCGCCCGACGACCCGCGCAAGGTGTGGTATCCCGGTTAATACTCCCGACGGTCGCGCCGAGATCAGGCGCGCCAGAACGGCTTGTCGCCTTCGCCCCCGGCATCGGCCCGGCTGATTCCGATATCGCGGAGTTGCAGATCGCTGAGGCCGAGAAGTGCCCGACGCTCTCGTGCGCGGTCTTGCCAGACCATCAGCCTCGTCACGATTTCGCCGGCTGCCGCGCCGGCCCTGGTCCACAGCGAAGAGGCCGACGCAGGCCGCCGATGGCCACGGAATGAGCCGTCCCGAAAACGATCGGTGAGTGTAGTCATTTTAGGTTTCCTCAATACGTTCTGCGCTCAAGGGCGCGATATAGCGTTGTAAGTACGCGTGTCTACAACGCTCGACAAACGATCATTTCTCAGTTGACGATTTAGAATATCTAACATGAAAATGACCGATGAGCCGCCAGCTGCCGCCCCTCAACGCCCTCCGCGCCTTCGAGGCCGCCGCCCGCCATCTGAGCGTCAGCCGGGCGGCCGCCGAACTGCATGTGACGCCGGCGGCGATCAGCCACCAGGTCAAGGCGCTCGAGGAATGGATGGGCCTCCCGTTGTTCCGCCGGCTCAACCGCCAGGTCCTGCTCACCGACGCCGGGCAGACCTGCTTCAAGGGCCTGCGCGACGGCTTCGATCGCCTGGCGGCGACGGTCGCTAAAGTGCGCGCGGGTGCGGGTGACGGGCCGCTGACCGTCAGCACGGCGCCGTCGATTGCGAGCAAGTGGCTGGTGCCGCGGCTCGATCGCTTTCGACGGGCCCACCCCGATATCGACGTGCGCATCGACGCCAAACCGGCATTGACCGATTTCGCGCGCGACAATGTCGATATCGCCATCCGCTATGGCCGCGGCCACTATCCCGGCCTGCGCGCCGATCGCCTGATGGCCGAGAGCGTATTTCCTCTGTGCAGCCCGAAGCTGAGGCGCGGGCCGCCGCGGCTGCGCCATCCCCGCGATCTCGCCCGCCACACCCTGCTGCACATCGATATGCCCGTCATGGGCGAGGCCGAGCCGACCTGGGAGATGTGGCTGCTCGCCGCCGGCGTCAGCGGCGTCGATTGGACGCGCGGGCCGCGCTTCAGCGTGTCGAGCATGGCCATCGAGACGGCGATCGCGGGCCAGGGGGTCGTGCTCGGCAGTGACGTACTGTGCGCCGCCGACCTCGCGGCCGGCCGCCTGGTCAAGCCGTTCGACGTCGGCCTGGCCCTCGACTTCGGCTATTGGATCGTGAGTCCGGAGACGGCGGCCGGGCGTCCGAAGGCGGTGGCCTTCCGAAACTGGCTATTGGCGGAGGCGAGGGCGCATGAGGAGGCCGAAGGTCGTATGCCCATCGGTGCGGTTGCTCAATCAGCGACCAGGTCGCGGCGGCACTTGAATTCGAAGTGATAGTAAGCAATTATACCTCTATATGAGGTGTAATTATGGCTGAATCGGTTAACCATCGCGGCACGTTTTCGCTGAAGGAGACTGCTGCCCTTGCCGACCTGTCGGAGCGCGCGCTCCGCAATGAGGTCGACCGCGGCATCGTCCGACCGCGCAAGGTCGTGCGGGGACGTCGGTGCGACCTTCGGCTGCCCGCCGAGGCGATCCTCTACTTCATGCTCGTTCGTGAAACGCCGTTCGCGCTCACGCGCAACGACCGTGCCCATCTCTATCGCCTGCTGGTTGATCGCGACAAGCGGCATGGCGCCTGGACGTCCGCCGGGAACGCGCTCAAGAGCGGCATCGTCACGATCGATGCTGCCGTGCCGCGCCGGCGACTGGCCGAGCGTCTGCGAATCTATCGGCGCGGCCTCGGCCGGCTCGCCACCTCGCCCGAGATTCTCGGCGGCGAGCCGGTATTCGCGGGCACGCGCATCGCGGTCCGCCATATCGGCCGGCTGGCCCTGCGCGAGGTCGAGGTGGCCGAGATCCTTGCCGACTTCCCGGCCCTGACCGATGACGATGTCGCGTTCGCCCGCATCTACGTCGGCATGAAGCCCGCACCGGGGCGGCCGAGAAAGCGCCTGCGCTTCCGCGCGGCCGGCGCTTGAAGCTCCTGCTCGACGAGAACCTCTCGCCGCGCCTCGTCCCGCGGCTGGCCGAGCTTGGCGTCTACGCCGCCCACGTCGCGCATCTTGGCCGCGCCGGCCTCTCCGACCCGGAGCTGTTCCGCTATGCGTTCGAACATGACATGGTGGTTGTGACGATCAACGCGTCTGATTTCCTTACGCTTGCCGCTGATTGCGATTTACATCCGGGCGTCATCGTTCTGCGCGTGAGCGGCCTTACTGCAGATGAGCAATGGGAGTATTTAGAACCGGTCATTCAATTGCTGGCGAGCGATTCGGTCATCACGGCGGGCTTGGTCAATGAGGTGATCGAAGTCCTTGGCCTCGGCAGGCTACGACGTTATCGCCTGCCGTGAGACCGTGTGAGACTGTGGTCGTCGCTTGAAATTCGCGACGTTCTTGGCCATTGTTCTTGCACCGAAAAATCAATTTTGTGCGCTGTACATATGCGTCGAAGAATTGTCGAAATGACATATCGATCAATTGGGGAGACATTGCATGGAGCCTGGTGATCAATTTCGGGGCAGCAGAAAGCACGTTCTTGATTGGGTCGATTCCGGACCTCGATCCTTTGTTGCCGGACTCAACGAATTGCTGAGCGGGACCGCGACGGTGAACGTCGATAGCGATCGCTGGATGCCTGAGGGGTACAGGAACGTCAGAGAAGCTCGTCTCGATCTCCTCGGCGAAGAATACCTTCCGGACGATATTCGGAAGGCCCCGACCGATTGGTGGCTCGTTCACAAGGCTGGGGCAAACACGCCGAATTGGGATCTTCTGTCGACGGCATCGATCTCGGGAAGGCGCGGCCTCGTACTCATGGAAGCCAAGGCAAATTGCGCCGAACTGAAGGTTGACGGCAAGGTATTGGCCGATGACGCGTCGGATCACAGCCGCGAGAATCACGATCGAATCCGTGCCGCGATCGAGGAAGCGCGCAAAGGCTTGAATGCCATTGTGCCAGGCGTGCAAATCGCTATCGGCACGCACTATCAATTTTCCAATCGTTTGGCGTTTGCGTGGAAACTCGCCTCCCTCGGAGTCCCGAATGTCCTCGTGTACCTCGGATTCACCGGCGATCTTGGCATCGTGGATGCGGGTGAACCTCTTCAAAGCGAGGAGCATTGGAGCGAGGTGTTCACGCGCCATGCCTCTCCAGTCTTGCCGCCGGAGATCTTCAATCGCCCGCTTCTCTGCGACAAATCCAGCATGCAAATCATTGTCCGGGCTAGGCCGGTCCTGAGTCATTCGACGCTCAGGGATCGGTGATCGGAGCGTTGCAGACGACGTCGTGGGCCTCAGCCAGCGGCGGTCCCTATCGGCAGGCCGGCGAAATCGTAGGCGCTTCGGCACCAGCCCGGCTCTTCCGCGAACCACTTGCCGAACCGCCATTCCGGACCGGCCAGCGCCAGATCATAGGGATCGCCCTGTGGCACCTCGATCCGCGTCTTGGCGCCGAGCCGGTCCGCTTCGGCGCGGTTCAGTTCGCGCAGGCGCAGTGCGTAGCCCAGCGTGCCGGTGGCATGGCCGAAGATGACGCCGCTCTGCGGATGCACGAGCGCAGGCTTGCCATAGACGACCCAGCGGCAATCCGCCGGCAATCCGCCGTTGAGTTGCCACAACCGCTCGATGATGTCCGGATGCGTTCCCAGGCCGCTCCGCGGGTCGGCCATCGAGTCCAACGACTGGCTCGCCGGCTTCGCCGAATCTTTCGGGCGGCTCATGATCTGCGCGACTTTCTCCGCGAGGTCCGGCGGCGGTTTCCCCCGGTAGGCCCGGATCAGTCTCCCCATGACCATTTCGGCCGTCAGCTCCGGCGGCCTCAGAAAGCCGAGGATCGGGCCGTTGCGGGGATCTTCCAGAGCCACGCCGCGATGCGTCGCTCATTGCCCCTTTGGTTCGACGCCGCTCCGACCACAGCGCAGTCTGGACGATTTCACCCGCCGGTCACGAATCCTGCGGTAGCCACGGGTCGTAGGTTCCGAAGTTCCACAGATGCCCTTCGGGATCGCAGCACGAATAGCCGCGGCCGCCGTAGTCCTCGTCCGTGAGGGGGTGGACGATTTCGGCGCCCGCGGCGACCGCGCGCGCATGGTGAGCGTCCGCGTCGGCGACGATGATATAGGGACTCTGCGTGCCGACGCCGCCGACCTGAGCGGGCGTTTTCTGCAAGCGGCCGAATTCGTCGTCGCGGGCGGAGCCCAGCATGATCATGCCGTTGCCGAACGTCAGTTGGGCGTGGGAGATCGTGCCGCTTTCGCCGGGCACCACCAGGTGCTTCTCGAACCCGAAGGCGCGGCACAGCCAGTCGATGGCGGTGGCCGCGTCGCGGTAGCGCAGGGTGGGAATGATTGTCGGCGCATTTCGCGTGGGCATGCCCGGTTCTCCCGCTCAATCCGCCGATCGGCCGCCGGCAGAGGGAAGGGGCGGGTCTGAAACCCGCCCCTACGATCGCTAGCGGATGCCTTGATCGATCAGCGGCACCAGCTCGTCGACGTTCTTCGGCGACAGCGTCCCGGCGGCGGTGTTGGTGGTGAAGCCGCCCATCTTGTACTTCACGGACAGCACGCATTGCAGCACCGGCAGGAAGCCCTGCAGGTAGAGCTGCTGGTCGAGCGTGGCGGTCATGGTGCCGGCCTTCACGGCTGCCACGGTCTTCGGATCGGTGTCGATGCCGCCGAGGATGATGTCGCCCGAGAGCTTGCCGGCCTGTTGCGCCACGTCCGGCAAGAGCGGCGTGATGCCGCCATGCTGGGTGCCCAGCGCCTTGGTATCGGGGTGCTGCTGCAAGTAGGCGACGAGCTGCGGGATGGCGAGCGGCGGATTGCCGTTGACCTCCTCCGACATCTCCAGGCGATCGACGACGACGCCGGCCTTCTCCAGCGTGTCGGCCATGCCGGTGTCGGAGAGCCCGCGGTCGCCGCGGCTGAAGTTGCCGAACACCATGGCCTTGTCGCCGGACTTGAGGCCGGCCTTCAGCATGGCCCGCCCGGTGATGGCGCCGCCCTCGTAGAGGTCGACGCCGGCATAGCCGAAGCCCTTGTCCTGGTATTTCGTCTGCAGCTCCTTCAGCGGCGCGTTGCCGGAGGTGACGACGATGCCCTGGGCGATGGCGTCGGCCACTAGGTCGGCGAAGGCGTCGTTGCCGGGATGGCCCATGATGACGATGCATTGCGGCTTTGCGGCCAGCGCCTCGCGGAACTGCGCCAGCATGGTCTCGGCCTGCCAGCTCGAATATTGCTCGATCAGGTTGACGCCGAGCGTCTCGGCCGCCGCCTTGGCGCCGTTGGTGCGCGGCAGCACCGGCGGTTCGCCGGGCTGGCCGCCAATCTGCATATAGACGGTGACGCCGTCGCCCAGCATCGCCGCGCCCGCGCCGTGGGCCATCGCGACCAGCGAGGTCGCCATCGCCGCCACGCCTAGTGCTTTCGCTATCGTCCGCATAACGATCCTCCTCTTGCTTTGTTGAATGCCGAATGCCCTATCGATTGCCGAACCCCAAGCCCCTCAGCCGCTCCGGCCGCTCCACCAGCATATGCAGAATCACCGCCAGCACAAAGACGACTCCGATCACCATGTCCGCGATGTCGCCGCCGAGGCCCATCGCGACCATGCCGATCTGCAGCATGACCACGATGAGGAGGCCGATATAGCTGCCGGCGATGGTGCCGGAGCCGCCGAAGATCGAGGTGCCGCCGATGAAGACCGAGGCGATCACGACCAGCAGCGAGGCCTGCCCCTGGGTGGTCGTGAAGTTCTCGGTCTCCATGGTCAGGAACATACCGGCTAAGCCGGCGAGCGCGCCCATGAGCGTGAACAGCTTCAGCCGCGTCGCCCTGACGTCGATGCCGACCACGCGCGCCACGGTGGCATTGTCGCCGATGAAGAGCAGCGATTCGCCGAAGCGGTGGCGGTTGAGGATGAACCACAGCAGCACGGCGATCGCGAGGACCACCACCGCCTGGATCGGGATGCCGTCGGGCTTGCGCAGCACGACGCCGCTGCTAAACAGGCCCGTGAACAGTCTGCCTGTGGTGACTGCCCACAACTCCGTCTGGTTGAAATCGCGCAGCGAGAACTGCTTGCCGCCGGCCAGGAACACGGCCATGCCGCGCCAGACGAAGGCGGTGGCGAGCGTCGCGATGATCGAGGGGATGCCGATGCGCGCCACCAGCAGGCCGTTGATGAAGCCGACGAAGGCGCCGACGCCGAGC
>JBGPEQ010000180.1:0-7444 GCA_041482855.1 Dongiaceae bacterium
GGTCGACACGACGGATCCGCCCGTCCTTCAACAGGTGATCCAAGCGCTCGAGATAGCTGTGAACAGGCCCATGCAGCGCGACGCGCAGCATCGTGCCGTCGAAGCGAACCGGCCAATGCATATTGCCGGCGAAGTAGCCGAGTTCGAGCGCCGCGACGGCATCGCGCGGAACAAGCTCCAGCCAGGCCTCCTCCTTCAGGCGCACGACGATGGCGCGGTCGCTCTCCAGCAGCAGCACGGCGCCATTAGCCAAGCGGTCGCTGCGCGGCAGCAGGATGGCGCAGTCGGTGCCGCGGTCGGTCGCGACATGCAGGCGCCGGCGCGACGTGTCTTCGCCGGCGAGGACGATGTATTCCACTCTTCCGTCGTGCTCCAGGTGATGCAGATGCTCGGCGAGCGCCGCATCGGTCGCCAGTCCCACGATTGATTCCAGCCGAAGCATGCCGCCGTCCACCCGATATACCCGTTTCCATTGACGCGAAGCCGTGGCAGATAATGCCGGGAATCATCGCCAACCGAAAGGCCACTGCCGACGTCTGGCACGGATGTAGCGGCCATCCGATCCTCGCCCTGTCACTGTCCCATCGAGGTCCCGCTTGACCGATCATCCAACTGCCGAGCAGATCGCCGCCGCCCGCGCGCGACTGGACAACCTGATCATCGAGACCCCCGTCCATCGCTGGCGCGGGCCGGAGATCGCGGCGGCCGCCGGCGCCGACACCGAGGTCGTGCTCAAGCTCGAGCTGTTCCAGTACACGGGCAGCTTCAAGCCGCGCGGCGCGCTTACGAACATGCTGAGCCTGGCGCCGGATGCGCTCGCCCGCGGCGTCACCGCCGTCAGCGCTGGCAACCACGCCATCGCCGTCGCCTATGCGGCGAAGACCTTGGGCACATCCGCCAAGGTCGTGATGACGAAGACAGCCAGTCCGTTCCGGGTCGAACGCTGCCGCAGCTATGGCGCCGAGATCGTCCTCGCCGAGGACGTGCACAGCGCCTTCGACACCGTGCACCGCATCGAGAAGGAGGAAGGACGCAGCTTCGTTCATCCCTATGAGGGCGAGCTGACCATCCTGGGCACGGCCACGCTCGGCTATGAATGGTGCCGGCAGGCGCCCGATCTCGACGCCGTCATCGTGCCGATCGGCGGCGGCGGGCTGGCGGCCGGCATCGCCTGCGCGGTCAAGCAGCTGCGGCCGGAGTGCCAAGTGTTCGGCGTCGAGCCCGAGGGCGCCGACAGCATGCACCGCAGCTTCGCCGCCGGCGAGCCGCGACCGATCGAACGGGTAGGGACGATCGCCGACAGCCTGGGCGCGCCCTTCGCCCTGCCCTACAGCTTCGGCCTCTGCCGCCGCTTCCTCGACGATCTCGTCAAGATCGACGACGACGCCATGCGGCGGGCCATGGGGCTGCTGTTCCGCGAGATGAAGCTGGCGGTCGAGCCCGCCGGCGCCGCCGCCACGGCTGCCCTCTGCGGGCCGCTCCGCGAGCGCCTCGCCGGCAAGCGCGTCGGCGTCATCGTCTGCGGCAGCAATATCGACACCGCCACCTTCGCCCGCCATCTCGGCCAAGCTTAAGACCGCCGTGCGGTCACCACCATGGCGGCAACGGGGACGCGAATATCGGGGCCGGCCGCATAGCATAGGCAGGCGCCGCTGACGGCCGAGCGAATCGCGGACAGGGACTGCGGCGTCTGCGCCGCCAGCAACAGAGCAATACGAACCGCGCCGTCGGAAAAAGCGGCAAACAAGCCGTCGGGCGCGGGCAGGCGCCAGGTGCCGCGAACCAGTTTGTGGGCGATGCTCGTGCGCTCGAAGCCGGCCGTGGTGAGCAGGGTGGCGCAGGCCGCCGGCTCGGCGAACAGGAACTGCGGCGGACCTTCGGGTATCGCGGCGTCGATGCGGCCGTGCTCTTCGATGGCATCGAACATGACGCGCATGCCCGCATGCTCGGCTGGGCCAGCCCACAGCGTGAACGCCAGCGTGCCGCCCGGCTTCAAGACCCGGCAGGCCTCGACCATGGCGTAGTCGGGGCGCGCGAAGTGCAGCACACCGAAGTTGACGACGACGGCATCGGCGGACTCGTCGGGAAACGGCAGCGCCTCCGCATCGCCGACGCGAAAATCGATAGCCGGGAACAGCCGCCGCGCCCGCTCGATCATGCGGTCGGAGAAATCGACCCCGGCGACCTCGGCGCCGCGCGTCGCAGCGGCCGCCGTCAGTCGCCCCGGCCCGCAGGCCACATCGAGGAGACGCGAGCCGCGAACGACGCCGGCGGCATCGAGCAGCCGCTCGCCGATCTCCAGCGACAGCGGTGACCAATACTGATCATAGGCCGCCACCTTCGATTGCCAGCCGGCATGCTCGGCGGCACGGAAGGCTTCGGCCTGGGACACGGAAGATTCTGCCATCATGCTCCCGCGACGTCGTTGACCAGGCGCAACCATATCGCAAAAATCACGCAATCGAAACCGGAATGGCTCCCGTCGGCGCTCTGGCACTCGGCCGGAAAATGCAAGAGAATGCGCCGCGCTCATCGCTGGTAGAGGTATATCATGGACGGCACGGTCAATTTCACCCGCATGGATCAGGGCACCTTTGAGGAATACCAGTTCCTCGAGGGCAAATTCAAAGTCTGCTACGACGAGCTGCCGGACAATGTGCTGGGCGCGCTCAAGAAGCTGCAGGGCGACAAGCTCGGCTATCACGTCGACCGCTGCGAGCACTCGCTGCAGACGGCGACGCGCGCGTTCCGCGACGGTGCAGACGAGGAGACGGTGGTCGTCGCCCTCCTGCACGACATCGGCGATCTGCTGGCGCCCGAGAACCACGGCGACCTCGCGGCGGCCGTGTTGAAGCCCTACGTATCGGAGGCGAACCACTGGCTGGTGCGCCACCATCCGGTGTTCCAAGGCTACTACTACTATCATCACGTCGGCCGCGACCGCTTCGCCTTCGAGAAGTTCCGCGGCCATCCGCATTTCGAGCGCACGCACATGTTCTGCGACAAGTGGGACCAGATGTCGTTCGATCCCAACTATGACACCATGCCCCTGGCGGCCTTCGAGCCGATGGTGCGCCGGCTCTTCACCAAGAAGCCGTTCGTCTACGGCGACTGATGACGGAAGGCGCGGCAACGGGTTTGCCTCTCCGCTATCTCATCATCTTCCTGACGGGCGCCGCCACGCTCGCGCTCGAGCTGCTGTCGTCGCGCGTGCTCACGCCCTATTTCGGCGTCAGCCTTTACATCTGGTCGAGCATTCTCTCGATCACCCTGACGTTCCTCGCCGTCGGCTACTACGGCGGCGGCCGGCTGGCGCGGCGGAATGACGGCGCGCAGCGGCATTTCGCCTTCTTCGCCGCCCCCGCGATCTCCGCTCTCGCGATCGTCGCCGCCTGCCTGATCTATCCCTGGCTGTTTCCATGGCTCGCCGGCATCGACCTGGTGTTCGGCAGCATCATGGCGGCCACCGTCCTGCTGGCGGTTCCGCTCGTCGTGCTGTCGGCGATGAACCCGCTGCTCATCGCCATCCGGCCGGAGGCGGCGGGCGATGCCGGCGCCGGCCGCGTCTTCTTCATCAGCACGATCGGATCGGTGGCCGGCGTCGTCGCGACGGCATTCCTCCTGATCCCCAACGTGACCAATTTCCGCGGCCTGCTGCTACTGGCGATCGTTCTCGCAGCACTACCCGCCTTCGGGGCGATCTCCGCGGGAGCACCGCGCCAGCGCCGCAGCCTCGTCGCCGCGGCGGCCGTGGGCCTCGCCCTCGCGGGCGGCCTGTTCGCATGGGCGCCGACCTATCTCGGCAAGACCAGAGACCTGTTCGCCGGCGACTACCGCTTCCGCCTGCGCGCCGAATACAGCTCGGTCTTCGGCGACCTGAAGGTCGTCGAGTTCGCCGAACGAAACGATCCCTCGCGCTATCTCATCCTGTTTCTCACCGATGGCCTGGTGCAGAACAGGCTGTTGCCCGACCGCCGCTCCTACAGCGAGTACACCTACATGCTGGAGGCGCTGGGCGCCGCCTACGCACCGGACGCGCAGAGAGTGCTCGTCCTCGGGCTCGGCGCCGGCGCCGTGCCGCGCGCCCTGGCGGAACGCGGCTTCACCGTCGACGCCGTCGAGATCGATCCGGACATGCTGACGGCCGTGCGAGACCATGTCGCGCCCGAGTCCGGCTGGACCGCGTATATCGGCGACGCCCGCACCTATGTGCGCGACTGCCGGCAGCGCTACGACCTCGCCGTCATCGATCTCTTCCACGGCGACGGCACGCCCGACTATCTGCTGTCCGCCGACTTCTTCCGCGATCTCCGGCAGTGCCTGACGCCGGACGGCATCGCCGTCATGAACGCCTTCGCGCTCGATCGCGAGGCCCTCAACTACCGGAGCCTGATCGCCACGGTAGGATCCGTGTTCCCGCACATCGTGGCCTTCCGCCCGCCGGCGTCGACCGATGGGCCCAATCTCAACAACTATCTGGTCGCCATGTCGTCGCCGCGAGCCTCGAAATCGTTTCGAATCACCGACGTGCCGCCCGATCTGCAGGAATCGCTGGCGGCCACGCTGCGCAGCCGCACCGTGGTCGCGGACTTCGATTCCAGCCTCGTCGTCACCGACGAGCATAACGTCTTTTCGATCCTCAACGCCGGCGATCAGATGACGTTCCGCCGTCTGCTCGTGCAGCAGCTGCCGCCGCAGTTGCTGGTGAATTGATGGCGACTGCCGTCGTCTTCGACTCCGGCGTCGGCGGCCTCAGCGTATTCGACTGCATCGCCGCCGCCCTGCCCGGCCTCCGTCTCCTCTATGTCGCCGACAATGCCTATTTCCCTTACGGTACCAAGGAGGAAGCTGCGCTCGTCGTGCGCGTGCGCGACCTGCTCGCCGAACTGGCGAAACGGCTTGATCCGGACCTAATTGTCATCGCGTGCAATACCGCCAGCACCGTCGCCCTTCCGGCGTTGCGCGACGCCCTGGCGGTGCCCATCGTCGGCACGGTGCCGGCGATCAAGCCGGCGGCGCAAACCAGCGTCACGCGCGTCATCGGCCTGCTGGGAACGCCGGGCACGGTGAGGCGGCAATATACGCAGGCGCTGATCGACGAGTTCGCGCCCGATTGCACCGTGCTGCGGCACGGTTCGGCCGAACTCGTCGATTTGGCGGAACAGAAGCTGCGCGGCGAATCCATCGCTCCCGCCGCCGTCAAGCGCGCGCTCGCCGGTCTGTTCGACCAGCCCGGCGGCGAGCGCGTCGACACCGTTGTCCTCGCCTGCACCCATTTTCCGCTGCTCGCAGCCGAGCTCGCCGCCGGCGCGCCGCGGCCGCTTCGCTGGATCGACTCCGGCGCCGCCATCGCGCGTCGCGTCGTCTCGCTCCTCGCCGTCGCTGTTGCCGCAGGGAGCGCAGATACGCCGCCGCGGCACCGCGCCGTATTCAGCGCGCGCACCGCTGCGGTCGAGAAGCTGAGACCGGCGCTGTCGCTGCGCGGTCTGGAAGAGATTGAGTTTATCGGCCCATAGACCGCTGCGCTCGCATGGTTAATCGGCCGTAAAGATTGTCCTCGCTGTGCCGCTATTTCTGCCCGCAAAGCTTCTCTCCACCGTTTTATTTCCGCGGAGATCGCCGTTAACCAGATTCTGCTTGCGGCCGCTAGGACTCACTTAATCTCTAATTCCTAAAATCTGCCTGTTCATCGCGCGAACACTGGATCGAATATCCGGTGTCATGGATTAACGGTCCAGATCGCTCGCGCCTGCCCATGGATAGCGCCGATGCAGGATCGTTCGCAATCTGCTGACCGCCAGGAACCCGCCGCGGGCGCCACGCGCACCGCCGCTGCGGAGGCGCCGGAGCAGCCCGTGCAGGTAGCGGTGCACGACGGCGCTCCACCTGCCACGAACTTCGACAGCGCCGCGGCCGCGGTCGGATTGGACGGCAACATGCTGTCCGTCGAGCTTGCCCAACTTATGCAGGTTCCTGTGTTGCCTGAGCCCGTATCCGGCGAGCGCGCGGTCATTCCCTTTTCATCCGTCGCCATGGTTGCGGCGGGCGACGGCGACAATCCACAAATGCTGTTGTCGGCACTCGCCGGCCTCAGCCTATCCGAGTTGATGAACCTGTCGGTCTACTCCGGAATCAGTCTGCTGCAAGAACTGGATGCCTTGCAGGCGGCCGGCGGCGCGAGCGGTCCGACCAATCCCTTCGCAGCCGAGTTCCTCCACAACATGCTGTCGCTGCCCCTGCCGGACCTGATGTCGGTCGGGCCGCTGCAGAATCTGTTTCTCACGGACTACGCCGATCATCCCGGGCATTTCGACTTCGTGTGGAATCTCGAGCCTCCCAAAGCGGCGGGCGCTCTCCCCAGCGGCGCCGCGTCGCCAACCGACCACCATGCCGAACAGCCGGCCGTGGGCATCGACACCTTCCCGGTCCCGCACCCCACACTGTTCACGGGCGGAAGCGACGTCGTTGTCTTCGATACCATGCCGGCCGGTTACTTTGCCGTCGGGAACTTGCACGACGCGCTCGGCGGTGACGATTATGTCGTCCTGCCCTCGAGCGCTGCCGTCGCTGCGGCATTGGGCTACGATCCCGCTCAGACCTTCAGCGGCGGCGCCGGCAACGACACGATCGTGGCCGGCGGCCTCGCCGATACGATCGACGGCGGCAGCGGCATCGACGCCGTCAGCTACGCCGGCAGCGGCCCCATCGTCGTCCTGTTGCAGGATACCGACACGCACGGGCCGCACGCGAACGAGCCCGCGGGCAGCAGCGGCGGCTTCGCCGCCGGCGACAGCTACACCGGCATCGAGACGCTGATCGCCAGTCAATTCGACGACTACGTGTTCGGCGGCGCAACCGGCGGCAGCGTCTATCTGCTCGGCGGCAACGACGTCTTCGACAACACGGAGACCCAAGCCGTGCCCGACTATGTCGACGGCGGCGCCGGCAACGACACCATGTGGACCGGCGACGGCGTGGACACTTTGATCGGCGGCACCGGCAACGACGCCCTCTATGGCGAGCGCGGCGCCGACCAGCTCGATGGCGGCAGCGGCGCCGATACGCTCAGCGGCGGCGACGGCGACGATCTGCTCGACGGCGGCGTGGGCGTCGACCGCCTTTCCGGCGGCAATGGCGACGATATCCTCGTCTGGCGCAACGACGGCGACGCGCTGCTGTCCGGCGGCGCCGGCACGGACACGCTGATCATCGCCGGCGGGAACATCAATCTCGGCAGCTTGACGGGAATCGCCTCAGGCATTGAGCGCATCGATCTTGCGGCCGATAGCTCGCCGAACGGCGTGACCCTGAGCGCGACCGACGTGCTGAACCTCTCGGATACCGACGCCCTCACGCTCGCAGGCACGGCCGCCGATTCGGTCAATGCCGGCACCGGCTGGACCGACTCCGGGATCGATGGCGTCGGTAACCACGTCTTTACCAA